>DATART010000074.1:0-5001 GCA_036264035.1 Thermoanaerobaculia bacterium
TGTCTCTCACGATAAGAGGTAGTGACACGAGCCGCGAAAACGTTTCACGCGGCGAGGGGGACGTTTCACCACAGAGACACAGAGTTCACAGAGGTGCCGTGTCCTCAGTGTATCTGTGGTGACAGCCTTTACAGGTGGATCCAGTTGGTGTGCACGAACGGCGTGTCGGCGCCCTTGTCGTTCCGCTGATAGGTGTGTGACCCGAAGTAATCGCGTTGCGCCTGCGTCAGGTTCAGCGGGAGCTCGGCGGCGCGGTAGGCGTCGAAGTAGCTGAGGCTTGCGGACATCGCCGGGATCGCGATTCCGTTCGCCTGCGCGAATGCCACCGTGCGGCGCCAGGCCGGCTGCAACTTCTGCATGTCGACTGAAAACTCGTCGTCCAGCAGCAGGTTGGTGAGATCCGGCTTGCGCTCGTAGGCCCGCATGATCGAGTCGAGGAAGCGCGCGCGGATGATGCATCCCGCCTTCCAGATTCGCGCCATTTCGCGCATGTCGATCGACCACTTCCATTCGCGCGAGCCGGCCTGAATCAGCGCCATCCCCTGTGCGTAGGAGCAGATCTTCGAAACGTACAGCGCGTCGTGAACGTCGGCGATGAATTGCTTGCGATCGGCGATGTCCGGTTTCTCGCCCGGCCCATGCAACACCTTCGAAGCCGCGACGCGCTCGTCTTTCATCGACGACAGCACGCGCGCATCGATGGCCGCCGCGATCGTCGGAATCGGGACGGTGAGGTCGAGCGCGATCTGCGCCGTCCATTTGCCGGTGCCCTTTTGGCCGGCCTTGTCGAGCACCTTGTCGATGAGCGGCGCGCCGGTCTCCGGATCCTTGACCCGGAAAATGTGTGCGGTGATCTCGATCAGGAACGACTCCAGCGGACCTCGGTTCCATTCATCGAAAATCTTCGCCAGCTCCGCGGCATCCGCGCCGAGTCCCTTCCGCAGCATCTCGTACGCCTCGGCGATCAGCTCCATGTCGCCGTACTCGATTCCGTTGTGAACCATCTTCACGAAGTGGCCGGCGCCGTCGGGACCGACGTGCGTGACGCACGGACCGGAATCGCTCTTCGCCGCGATCGCTTCGAAGACCGGCTTGATGCACTCCCACGATTCCTTCGAGCCGCCAGGCATGAGCGACGGGCCGAAGCGCGCGCCTTCTTCGCCGCCGGAGACGCCGGATCCGACGAAGTGCAGCTTCTTCGATTCGAGCTTCGCCGTCCGCGCCTGCGTGTCTTTGAACCACGAGTTGCCGCCGTCGATGACGACGTCGCCTTCGTCGAGGAGCGGCATGAGCTTGTCGATGGTCATGTCCACCGGCGCGCCCGCCATGATCATCATCATGATGCGGCGCGGACGTTCGATGGCCTGCACCAGCTCTTCGAGCGACTTTGTGCCGGTGAATTTCTTGCCCGCGTGTTTGGCGATGAACGCGTCCGTCACCGCCGTCTCGCGATTCCAGACCGCGACGGAGAAGCCGTGCTCCTCGATGTTGAGAGCGAGGTTCGCTCCCATCACTGCCAGGCCGATCATGCCGAATTGCGATTGCGTCATTTCGTCACCTTCGCCAGAACGTCCGTCACCGTTTTCGCCAGCGTGGTCAGCCCCGCGTCGACATCATCGCCGAGGTTGATGCTGACCGCGCGGCGTTTGCGGGAGGCGAGCGATTGGAAATCGCCGATGGCTTGCGCGCGCACCAGGACGCCGAAGGTGAACTTCTCGTTCGGAATCGGCACGTCCGCATGGCCGCCGCCGGTGAGCTGCATGAAAACGCCGGTGGCCGGTCCGCCTTTGTGCAGCTGTCCGGTGGAGTGGAGGAAACGCGGACCGTAGCCGGTGGTCGTGGCCACGTGCAGCTCGCGTCCGAGCGTTTCGCGGATCGCCGCGATGCGTTGATCGCGTTCCGGCGATTCGACGAAGTACTCGGTGAGGGCGATGTAGTCGCCCGGCTTCACGCTGGCGAGGAGCGCACCGATGGCAGCCGAATCATCGGGCTGGATCTGGGCCTGATCGACGTGCATCGTGCCGCTGGCCTCGAATTCTTTGAGCAGCCGTTTGGTGTTGTCCTTCGACTCCTGCACGTTCGGCTGATCGAACGCGTCGATGCCGAGAAGCGCGCCGGCGACGGCGGTGGCGAACTCCCAGGTGAAGAAAATCTCGCCGATGTCGAGCGGATCTTCGAGCACGAGATCGACGACCGGATGCCCGGCATCGGCCAGCGCTTTCAGCTTCGCAGTCATGTCCGAGTTGCGCATGCGCACGCAGACGAAGAGGCGGTCGTTGCCATAGTCGCGCGGGTCGAGCAGCGGCTCGCCGGCGACCGGAAGGATGCCTTTGCCTTCCTTGCCGGTCGACTCGGCGATGAGCTGCTCGATCCAGAGGCCGAGCGTGTCGAGCGGCGGGGGCGTGATGAGCGTGAGCTTGTCGCGGCCATTCGTCGCCAGCGATCCAATGACCGTGCCGAGCATCGCCGCGGGATTTTTCTTCGCGCCCGGCGACTGCGCGATGTGACTGGCGTGCACGGCGCGGTCGAGCAGCGTGGCGACGTCGACGCCGGCGATCGCAGCCGGCACCATTCCGAAGTATGACAGCGCCGAGTAGCGGCCGCCGATGTCCGGCTGGTTGATGAAAATGCGGCGGAAGTTATCCGCCTTCGCATCCTTGCCGAGCTGCGTATCGGGATCGGTGACGGCCACGAAGTTTTCACCGGCCTTGTCGCCTTTGACCGACTTCACGCGATCGTAGAAGTAGCGATGAAACATGGCCGGCTCGGTCGTCGTGCCCGACTTCGATGCGACGACGAACAGCGTTCGCGCCAGGTCCAGCCGCGTCTCGAGCGCGTGCACGGCCGCCGGGACAGTCGAGTCGAGCACGTTCAGCCTCGGGTAACCGCTCCTCGCGCCGAACAACCGCCGCGTGACCTCGGAACACAAACTCGAACCGCCCATCCCGAGGACCACGACGTCGTCGAAATCGCCTTTGACGGAGTCGGCGAACGCCATCAATTCCGGCGCCGCCTTCTTCATCGACTCGGCCACGGTCAGCCAGCCGAGGGCGTTGGCGATGATCTTCTTGTGCGCGTCGTCGTTCTTCCAGAGCGTCGCGTCTTTCTGCCAGATGCGCTCCACGAACTTTTCTTTGTCCACGCGCTGTGCGGCCTGATCGACCGAAGGTTGTGCACTGCCGAGGTGGAGGGAGAGGCGCTTGCCAAGTCCGCGGATGGCTTCGTCGCGCCGCGCTTCGATGGTCGTCATCAGCGACGCAAACGATTCGTCGAACGACTTCACGCCGTCCTCGGTGAGTTTGCCGGTGATGGCCTTGAGGTCGAAGCCTTTCGCCGCGAACGTGCGCATCACTTCGCGCGCGGCATTGAGATCCTGCTCCAGCGACATCGTCACACGGCCGTGATCTTTGAACGCTTTGTACGTCGCCGGCGGAACGGTGTTGACGGTGTCCGGGCCGATCAGCGACTCGATGTAGAGGACATCGCTGTACGCCGGGTTCTTCGTCCCGGTCGACGCCCACAATGGCCGCTGCACGTTCGCGCCGTGCTGTTTCAGCTTCTCCCAGCGCTCGCCGCTGAAGGTTTGTTTGAAGAGTTGGTAGGCAAGCTTCGCGTTCGAGATGGCGACCTTGCCGAAGAGCGAGCGAATCTCGGGATCGTCGTTCTCCTTCAGCTTCGCTTCCATCTGTTTCTCGGCCAGCGCATCGATGCGGCTGACGAAGAAACTGGCCACGGATGCGATCTCGTTGATCGGCAGCCCCTGCGCCACGCGCCGTTCGAGCCCGCGCAGATACGCCTCCATCACCTGTGCGTAGACGTCGTTCGAGAAGATTAGCGTGATGTTGATGTTGATGCCGTTCGCGATCGATTCTTCGATGGCGGGGATGCCCTCCGGCGTGGCCGGAATCTTGATCATGACGTTGGGCCGGTTCAGCGTTGTGAAGAGCCGCTTCGCTTCCGCGGCGGTGCCGGCGGTGTCGCTCGCAAAGAGCGGCGAGACTTCGAGGCTGCAGAATCCATCGCCACCGTTGCATTTGTCGTAGACGGGACGAAAAACATCGGCTGCATCGCCGATGTCTTCGATGGTGATGGCGTCGTAAATCTCTTCGCGCGATTTGTTCTGCGCCGCCAGGCCGCGCAACTGCGCGTCGTAATCGTCACTGCCGCCGATCGCTTTCTCGAAAATGGTCGGATTCGAAGTCAGCCCGCGCAGGTCGTCTTCATCGATCATCCGTTTCAGATCGCCGCTGGAAACGAGCCGCCGCTCCATCTGATCGAACCAGATGCTCTGGCCTGTTTTTGCGAGTTCAACAAGTGGATTGCTCATCAGGAACCTCCGGAGAGGGAGAGCATATCGCGGGCCGAGGGGGTGGGGAGTGGGGCGTAGGGAGTCGGAGAACGAGGGTTATTCGTCGACACCCGCGCGGCGAATTGCTTTGCTCGCGATCCTTCCGATGAGCACGCTCACGATGATGGCGGCGAGGCCGCCGGCGATGTAGACGATCTTCGTGATGTTGGTGGTCCCGCCTGTTGCCACCTTCGTCGCGGCGCTGCTGGCGAAGACGAATGCCGCCGTCGCAGGGATGATGCCGAGGAACGTGGCGAGGACGTAGCGCCAGAGCGGGATGGCGGTTAATCCGAATGCGTAGTTGACCCACGTGAAGGGGAAGACGACCGCGAGGCGAACGAGGAAGACGATCTTCATCCCTTCGTTGGCGATGGCGCGGTCGAGGGCGCGGAACTTCGCGTTGCTCGCCGTCATCGCCTCGATCCGTTTGCGCATGACGGTTCGTGCGAGGAGAAACGCCAGCGTGGCCCCGATCGTCGCGCCGATGACGACGACGATCGTGCCGCCGGCGAATCCGAAGATCGCGCCGGCGCCAAGGGTGAGGACCGATGCGGGGATGAACGCGACGACGCAGACCGCGTAGACGGCGATGTAGACGACGTAGCCGAGCGCGCCGAGGCCGCGCACGTAGCTTTGAAAGTGTTTGAGCCACT
>DATART010000082.1:0-4254 GCA_036264035.1 Thermoanaerobaculia bacterium
GATGATGTGGGGAGTCATCGCGGTCCTCACATACATCGCCGAATATTCGCTTCTGCAGTCCCACGGCGCGCTTCTCCTGCACCTTTTCCCTCGACACAACTTCGCGTGGACCAGCGTACTCGCGACGTCCTCGGCGTTGACACTTCTTCGCCTGCCGCTCTTTTTGGCGTATTGCGCGCTCTGGATCAAAGCGGGAGCGCTGATTCGTCGAACAAGCGGATTAGTCCGGCCTACTGCGAATTGACGACCCGGTCGCGGATAAACGACTTCACACTGAGCGCCGCCGCGGCCACGTTGTCGCGGGCGTATCGCAAGCGGCTCCATGATGGATTGTGAAGAAGCCAGATTACTCGTTGTTCCTCCGGGAGACGTCGAAACAGCTCGATCGTCTCTGCCGGGAATTGCGAAGGGTGCGAAGCGAGATCGTGCAGAAGAACGTCCCACGTGTCGCTCACGTTCAACGCTTCCGCGTTCGGCACGCCGGGCTCGATGCGCAACGGTTCGGAGAATGTAATGCGCGACTGCGCCAGCGTCACCGGGATCGGTAGCGCTAGCGACTGGACGAGGATGCCCAGGGCCCGGTGATCGGCATGCCATGAGCAGCCGTGGCGGCGATCGAAGGTCACGATCCAGTCCGGCGCGAACCGGTCGATGGCGGCGCGAAGCTGCGCGCGCAGTTGGTTCCTGCCGCCGGCATCGTTCGCCCACGCATGCAGCACATCGCGCGGCTCGGGGGCGACGCCGTCGCGCCAGCCGAGGAACGCGAGGTCGGCGTCGAAGAGCGCGGCGGCGTCGCGCATTTCCGCCTCGCGAACGCTGCCGACGTCGCCATGGCCAGTCGGCGACACGCGGCAATCGCCTTGTTCGCCCCGCGTGGCAACGAGAAATCCGATTTTCGCGCCTGCAGTCGTCCGCAAGCGCGCCAGCCACGGAGCGACGAACAGCTCATCGTCCGGATGGGCGCCGATCCACAGAATTCGCATTGGGATAGCGCCAGTATACGAAGGGTCGCGCTCCCGTCACGTATCCTTGCCTGCGATGCGCGTACTGATCCTCGGCGCGGGCGGGATGCTCGGGCACAAGGTGTGGGAGGTTTTCCGGGATCGCTTCGACTGCCGCGCCGCGATGCGTACGCGCCTTCCGTTGCCGCTGTTCGATGACGAGCGCGTCATCGACGGATTCGATGCCACGAACTTCGATGGCGTCGCGCGGCTGATCAGGGAGGTGAAGCCCGACGTCGTCGTCAACTGCATCGGCGTCGTCAAACAGCTCGCGGCGGCGCATGATCCGATCGCGTCGATCACGCTGAACTCGCTCTTCCCGCACGTCATCGCGCGCGCGTGCAACGACGCCAGAGCGAGGACGATTCATATCTCGACCGATTGCGTCTTCGCCGGAACGCGCGGGAAGTACACCGAGGACGACGTGCCCGACGCCGTCGATCTCTATGGCCGCTCCAAGCTCCTCGGCGAAGTGACCGACGGCGCACTGACTATCCGCACGTCGATCATCGGCCGCGAGCTGCGGGCGTCGAACGGCCTCGTCGAATGGTTCCTCGCGAATCGCGGCGGCTCCGTGCGCGGCTTTACCAACGCCATATTTTCCGGCGTCACCACCGCCACGCTGGCGCGCATTCTGGCCGCGGTCGTCGAGCAGCAGCCGGGAATGCACGGGCTCTATCACGTGGCGGGCGCGGCGATCAGCAAGTACGATCTCCTCATGATGCTGAATGCAGCGATGGATGCCGGAGTCGCGATCGCGCCCGATGACAGTTTCGTCATCGATCGCAGTCTCGATGCAACACGCTTTGAATCTGCGACGGGCCTCCAGCCACCGGAATGGCCTGAGATGATTGCCGCGCTGGCGGCGGAATCGCCGCGATACGAACGCTGGAGAACGGAATGATTCTCGACGGAAAACGGGTGCTGGTCACCGGCGGCACCGGGTCGCTCGGCGGCAAAGTGGTGCGCGCGCTGTTGCGCGGCGACGTCGGCCGCCCGGCCGGCATCACGGTTTTTTCGCGCGACGAGGCGAAGCAGAACGACATGCGGCTCTCGTTTCTCAATCGCCCAGCGGCGACGGATGAAGTCATCTACGCGAACTCGCAGCAGCTGCTCAACTTTCGCATCGGCGACGTGCGCGACTATGCCGCCGTCCGCGCGGCCATCGAGCACGCCGACGTCGTCATCAACGCCGCCGCGCTCAAGCAGGTGCCGTCGTGCGAGTACTTCCCGGTCGAGGCGGTGCAGACCAACGTCATGGGTGCCGCGAATCTCGTCCGCGCCATCCGCGAGAGCGGCGCGCGCGTCGAGACCGTCGTCGGCATTTCCACCGACAAGGCGTGCAAGCCGGTGAACGTCATGGGCATGACCAAGGCGCTGATGGAACGCATCTTCGCCGAGGCCAATCTCGAATGTCCGTCGACGCGATTCGTCTGCGTGCGTTACGGCAACGTCATCGCCTCGCGCGGCTCGGTCGTCCCGCTGTTCGTCGAACAGATCAAGCTCGGCGGACCGGTCACGATCACGACTGAGGACATGACCAGATTTCTCCTTTCGCTCGATCGCGCCGTCGAAACCGTATTCGCCGCCCTCGACGGCGCGCGTCCCGGCGAGACGTACGTCCCGCGCGTCGCGGCGGCGCGCATCGTCGACGTCGCCTCGACGCTGATCGACGGCCGCGACATTCGCATCGACGTCACCGGCGTCCGTCCCGGCGAAAAAACGCACGAGATCATGGTCTCCGAGGAGGAGTGCCACCGCACGGTCAGCCGCGGCGACTACTACGTCATCCTGCCGATGTTGCCGGAGCTTCGCGGCAAAGATCCGTACACGCCCGCACTGACGACCGAGTACTCATCCTCGGCCGTCAACCTCGAAGGCACCGCGTTGCGCGACGCGCTGGCGCCGTTCATGGCGGCCACGCGATGAAAATCGTCACCTGGCTCGGCACGCGTCCCGAGATCATCCGCCTCAGCCGCGTCATCCCGCTCCTCGATCAACACGCCGAGCACACGCTGGTGCACACCGGGCAGAACTACGACGAGAATCTCAGCGACGTTTTCTTCCGCGAGCTGCAAGTCCGTCAGCCCGACGTCCACCTCGGCATCGAGGCCAGCTCGTTCGGCGCGCAGGCCGCGCAGGTGATCGAGAAGTCATTCGAATTTTTCTCGCGCACCCGCCCCGACCGCATCGTCATCCTCGGCGACACGAACAGCGGTCTCGCCGCCATCAGCGCCGCCCGCCTCGGCATCCCCGTCTTTCACATGGAAGCCGGCAACCGCTGCTTCGACGATCGCGTCCCCGAGGAGATCAACCGGCGCATCATCGACAACTGCAGCGACGTGCTGATGCCGTACACACACCGCAGCAAAGAGAACCTGCTGCGCGAAGGCTTCGAGCGGCAGCACATCGCCGTCACCGGCAATCCGATCTTTGAAGTGCTGCAGTTTTATCGTCCGCAGATCGACGCCTCGGACGTGATGGAGCGTCTCAATCTCGCGCCGAAGGGATTCTTCCTGGCGACGCTGCATCGCGCCGAAAACGTTGATGAAGAGCAGCGTCTGCGAGGGTTCGTCACCGCGCTCGACCGCGTCGCCGCGATTCATGGACTGCCGATGCTCATCAGCCTCCATCCGCGCACGCTCGATCGCCTGAAGCATTTCGGCATCGACCTCGGCGCGCACATTCGGGTGATGAAGCCGCTCGGCTTCTTCGACTTCGTGCGCCTTGAAACCGAGGCCGCGTGCGTGCTCAGCGACAGCGGAACGGTGCAGGAGGAATGCTGCATCTTCGGCGTCCCGAACGTCACGCTGCGCGACGTCACCGAGCGCGCCGAGACGATCGAGTGCGGCAGCAACATCCTCACCGGTGGGGATGCCGCGGCGATCGAGCGCGGCGTTTCGCTCGCTCTGGCGAAGTCGCCGTGGACGCCTCCTGCCGAGTACCTCGCGCCGAACGTGTCGCAGACGGTCGCGAAAATCGTTTTGGGCTACGCAATTTAATGCCGCGCGTCTCCATCATCATCCCGGTTTACAACGGCGCGAACTACATGCGCGAAGCGATCGACAGCGCGCTCGCCCAGACGAGTGCCGAGGTCGAAGTCATCGTGGTCAATGATGGTTCGCGCGACGGCGGCGCTACCGCGGAGATTGCGCGCTCGTACGGCGATCGCATCCGCTACATCGAGAAAGAGAACGGCGGCGTCTCGACGGCACTCAACCGCGGCATCGCCGAGATGCGCTGGGGCTGGTTC
>DATART010000113.1:0-5166 GCA_036264035.1 Thermoanaerobaculia bacterium
CGCGTGGACCGCGAATGCGCAGCAGTTCAAGACGGCCGCTCGGCGCGGCCTCGGACCACACACAGATCACTTCCTCGACGTCGCGGATAGCGGCACGCACATCGATGTCCGCAAGAGGGCCGAGCCACGGCACGCCAACGTCTGCTTTAGCGGATCCGGCATAGCCGATCACTTGCACGCGGCGGTCGCGATCCGTTTCGAGAACCGCCAGCGCGGCCGCGATCTCCGCCGGATCGCCGACCAGGATCGTGTCGCGTAATCGCATCGGCCACATCGTGAATTGGAGCCGGCGCCACAACGGAAAGAGCAGCGCTTCGATCAGCGGCACGGCGAAGAGCACCGTGCGCGGCAGCGGCTGTTCGAGCAGCGTCGCGCCGATCGCCACCGCCGCGATTTGAATCAGCAGCGCGACCAACAGCACCGGATGGGCGCGCAGCATGATGCGGCGCCGATAAAAGCCGGCCAGCCCGAGCGCGCAGAGAAAGCCCGCGGTGAAAAGCGAGACGGCGGCGACGTCGAGCGGAAACGTGTCCGGCGCGAGTAGCGAGCGCGTGAACGCCATCGGAACGATGCGCCGGAAATAGACGGCGATGGTCAGACTGATCCAGGCTACGGAAAAATCGCCGAGCAGCAGGATTGCGGTGCGCAAGAAGCGTTCGCGCGAACCGGGGCGGATCATCGAGTCCCCGTTGCCGCAATCGCGGAGAGACGCGCCAGCGCGTTGGCGCGGTCGTAGTGCGTCGCGATCGTCTCGCGCAGCCGGGCGCTCATGCGCGCGCGCGCATCGGCATCCGTCAGCAGATCGACCGCCGCGCGCGCGAATCCGGACGCCGCCGATTCGACGCAAGCGTGTGGCGCCAACGCGCCGAGTCCGCGCAATGCGGTCGGACTTCCGACGATCGCACAACCGGCTTCGGCGGCTTCCAGAACTTTCGTGGCCTGGCCGCTTCCGTAGCGCAGCGGCATCAGCGCCACCCGGATGTGGCGCGCGAACGCGGCCATGTCACCGACGGGCGAAAGCAGCGTGACACCGCCGCGGCGCGCATCGTTGCGCAGCGCGCGCGGCGCGTCGGCGCCGCCGATGATCAGCGTTGCCGCCGGACGGAGCGCACGGATGGCGGGCCAGATCTCGCGAAGCAGCCATGCGGCGGCGTCGGCGTTCGCGAAGTACGCCAGGCGTCCCCAGAAACCGAAGTCGTAGCCGCGGGCGCCGTCATCGAGCGGCCGGGCCGGCACGCCGATCGTCACGGCCGTGGCACCGCCGAATTCTGCTGTCTCATCGTCGCTGACGACGATCACCTCTCCGTAATTTTGCGCAAGCCCGCGCTCCAGGCGCACCATTCGCCGTTCCTCGATCGTCCAGATCCAGCGAAGCAGCGGCGAGGCCGCCTTACGCCGTTCCGCCGCGCTGCGCCCGAGCGAATCGATCGCGTCGAGGATCGTGCGTCCCTGCAGCGACGCGCGTACCCACGGATGCATGCGCGACAGAAGCACGATCGTGACGTCGAACGGCCCCATCTCGAGGCGCGCGTTCGCGATCGCGGCCGGCCAATCGTATCGGGCGGCGGGCAGGCATTGCAGCGGAAGGCGCTCACGAAGAAGCGTCATGGCGCCGCCGATCGTGCGGCGCAGCGACGGTCGAGCGGCGTAGAACTGCATTCGCGCGTCCGCCGGAATCGTTCCGCGCGGCGCGATCAGTGCTACCTCGCCGCTGCCGCGCAGTGCTTCGATCCAGATGGACGCGCGCAGGCGGTCGCCTGTGTACGCCGGCCACGGGAAACGGGGTGCGATGACAAGCGACTTCATCGCGTGCAAAAAGGGCGCGGCGGGAAGGAAGAAATTTTCAATTGTCGGACCGCCGCCAGAATATCAGAACGTGTTGGTTGCGGCCGCGGCTGAACCGCCGGCGGCGATGCCGGCGGTTCAGCAACGAGCGGCTACGTGCTTTCCGGCGGCGGCACCGAATCGGTCAACTGGCGCTGCGCCACGGCGGCCATCCCCATCAGACCGCCCATACCCATCGACTCCACCGCGGTCGAGGGGACGATCATCATCGCGCCCTTCTCCTTGAGGCCTTCGTAGAGCATGTTCATGGCGCGCAGATGGAGCGCGGTGGGATTGTCGTGGTACGAGATCGACGCGGCCTGGAAGAGCTTCGCGATCTCCACTTCCGCTTCGCCGAGGATGACGCGCGCGGCTTTCTCGCGGGTCGCTTGCGCCTCGCGCGACATCGCGTCCTGCAGCGCGTCGGGGATGATCACGTCGCGCATCTCCACCGACTGCACCGTCACGCCCCACGGATTGCAGCGGTTGTCGATCAATTCCTGCAGCTGTTCCTCGATCTTCTCGCGGCCGCGGAGCAGATCGCTGAGCGACGTGCGACCGATGATATCGCGCAACGCCGTCTGCGCCGCCCAGCTCACCGCCTCCTGGTACTGCTGCACTTCCAGCGCGGCCTTCTCCGCGTCGTAAACCATCCAGAACAGGACGGCGTCAACGTTGACCGGCACGGTGTCGGACGTCAGCGTCTGCTCCGCGGCGAAGCTGGTCGTGATCACGCGCTGATCGACCCACGACGAGACGGTGTCGATGAACGGCACGATCCAGAAGAGTCCGGGGCCGTGCAGACCGACGAAACGTCCCAGGCGCAGGACCACGGCTTTCTCCCACTGCCTGGCCACTTTCGGCGACTGCATGAGGATCAGGCCCACGATGATTCCGCCGATGAGCCAGAACGGATTGCCGGTGGCGACGAGCAATCCCACTCCTGTGAGAAAACAAACGAGGAGCACGAAGATCGCCACGATATTCGGGCGAGGGCCGTTGAAGTTGCGGACGCGTTCTCTGTTTGCTGCGACGACGGGAAGCATGATCAGTTTTCTCCTTCCTTCAGTCGCCGCGTAAGCTCTTTGACGGCCTCGCGCGGCGAATATCCGAGGGCTGCGGAATCGGTGAAGAAGCGGTCGATGTGCGCCGCCAGCTGGCGCTCGCGATGTCCGGCATGGGCGGACTTCGGCACGTGGTCGGCGATGAACGTCCCCACGCCGCGCTGCGTCGCCAGCACTCCCTCGCGTTCGAGTGTGACGTAGACCTTTGCCACGGTATTGGCATTGACGCGAAGATCGACCGCAAGCTGCCGGACGGTGGGCAACTGGTCGCCGGCGCGAAGGCGTCCGGTGGCGATGGCGACGCGGATGGCGCGCTCGAGTTGCGCGTAGATCGGCGTGCGGTCGTTTGAATCAATGGAGATGGGGACAGTCACGGCTCGCTGTTCACTTGTACTACTAATTTAGTACATGTACCGCGGTTCGTCAAGGGGGTGCGCGCGGCACTTACGAATCAAGCGACTCGCGTTGACGCGGAGGTCCGGCTACGAGGTCTCCCACCCCTTGCGCGATTCGGCGAGCTTCGCGTCGGTCGCTCGTTGCAGTGCGCCGGACTGCCGCGCAAGTTCGCGCATTTGCTCGAGCATCTGCAAACGCTCGGCTGGTGTGGTCCGGCTCCAGACCCTGCGGTAGAAATCGCGCTGCTGTTCCCACCCGCCGTGCCAGTCGGGACCCCAGTCGTCATCCATTGATCTTCTCCAGCTCCGCGACGTCGCTCAGATCTTCAGGGCGTCCCGAAAGCCGCTTCAGCGCGATCAAATCCGGGATCGACGCGATGCGGAGGGTCATCTCATCCAGCGAAACGAGTTTCGCACGCTGATACAGCTCCTCGAATGCGATCGGCGAGTCCGCGAGGATATCGATCACCGTCGGCGGCATTTCGCGATCGTGTAGCGAAAGAGCTTTCATATTTTTTTGTGCGATCCAACTGCGCCGGACGCTTTCATCCGCGAACTGCCGGATGTCGACAGGAATCTCGGCCATGAATCCCGAACGCTGCAGGACCTCGATCGCCTGGCCGGCGTTCAGCGGAGCGAGATCGATGATGATGTCGAGGTCCGCGGTCAATCGAGGGCTGCCGTGCAGAATCACGGCGATACCGCCGACGATGACGTAGCGAATCTCATGCTCGTTCAGGAGTCGAAAGACCTTTTCGAATGGAATCATCGAACCGTCTACTCCCCTAGCTTCGCTTTCAACACGCGAAGCTCGGTCATCAGCACCGCGACCTGCGATTCGAGGCGTTGCACGCGAACGCTCAGCGGTTCGGCCGCAGCTGTGGGCGCGTCGTCCTCAGCGGACGGCGGTTCGATGACGGCGCCGCCGAGGGTGTGCGTCCAGCGCGCTTCTTTCTGGCCGGGACGGCGCGGGAGCTCCCAGACGATCGCGTCATTACCGTTGCCGAGGCGTTGCAGAGTTGCTTCGACGTCATCGATCGCTTCGAAGGAGTGGAGGCGGTCGCTGCGGCCGCGCAGCTCGCCGGCAGTTTGCGGTCCGCGCAGAAAGAGCAGCGCGATGACTGCTTTGGCGGGACGATCGAGATGCCACGCGGCGTCGAGATTGTGATCCCAGCGCGTGGCACGGCCGCCGAGGACTTTCCAGACCAGCTTCTCGTCCTGCAGACGGTCGAGCGGGCGCTGCACCTCGCTCTCGCCCACCTCCATGACCGGCTCGCGATTCGACTTCTGATTGCACGCGGCGATGAGGGCATTCAGCGTCAGCGGGTAGTACTCAGGCGTTGCGAGCTGTTTCTCCATTAGGCAGCCGAGGACGCGAATCTCGATCGTGTCGAGGTGGCGCGCCGGCAGCCGCCGCGGCTTGCGTTCGCCATCAAGCGTGGTGACGGAGTAGGACATCCGCGAAGTCTACATCCGCGTCCATCTGCGTCATCTGCGGATGAAAAACGCCGGTTCGCGCGGCGTACGAACCACGCCGAAATAGTTGTCCACCCGCGTAGCCGCCTTCTCCGCGAGTGACCGAAACGTGGTCATCTTTCCGCCAAAGACATTCAGCAGATTGCCGCGGCGCTCCAGCCGGTAATCGCGCGCGATGGCGCTCGGATTCGCGGAGCGGCCGACCAGCGGCCGCACGCCGGCAAACGTCGACGCGACGTCGCCGCGCCCGATCGGATCGGCGACATACCGGTTGAATCGTGCGATCAGATAGTCGATCTCATCGTCTGTTGCTGACACATCGTCCAGCGAGCCGCGGTGCATGACCTCCGTCGTCCCGACGAGCGTCGTCCCCTTCCACGGCAGGACGAAGAAGACGCGGCGGTCGC
>DATART010000199.1:0-5079 GCA_036264035.1 Thermoanaerobaculia bacterium
CGATGATGCCGCGCCACCCTGAGGTCCCGAATTTGATCATGTCTCTCCAATCGACTGCGGCGTGGGAAAGTAGCACAGCAGAAGGGTGAAGAGTGAAGGGTGAAGAGTGAAAGTAAGAACCGCCGATTGCTTTTCACTTTCACTCTTCACTCTTCACCCTTCACTCTTCCTTCACTGGCCCGATTCACGCAATATCATTGCCCAACGATGTCTGAGCGGCCCGTGCTGCTGATCGCCGATGACGACGAGGACGTACAGCGCCTGCTGACCCTCTTCGTCCGGCCGCTCGATTGCGAAGTTCTTACCGCGCGCGATGGTGAAGAAGCGCTGGCCATCGCGCAGGCCCGGCTGCCCGACCTCGTGCTGCTCGACGTCATGATGCCGAAGCGCAGCGGCTGGGAAGTCTGCCAGGCGCTGAAGGCGGTGCAGCGGACGTCGCACATCGCGGTCGTGCTCGTCACCGGCCGCGGCGATGTCAAGGATCGCCTGACCGGATTGCGACTCGGCGCCGACGACTATCTCGTCAAGCCGTTCAATCGCGACGAGGTGGTCAAGCGAATCGGCGCGCTGCTGCATCGCAAGCAGCGCGAGCCCGCTCCGGGTGTCGAGGCCGCGAAGTCGTCCGAGAGCATGCTCTTCGATCGCGCCAGCGGGCTGCCGACCGTGCCGATGGTGCTCAGCCGGCTCAAGGAAATGCTCATCGAACAGAGCGAGATCGGCATCGTCTACGTCGACATCGAACAGTTCGAATCGATCGAGGCCGAGTACGGATGGGCGTTCTTCGACGAGTTCCTCCGCTGCGCCGCCGAGGCGGTCGTCGCTGAGGCGCGGGCGCGTTTTCCGAAGGCCCAGGTCGCCGCGAACCTGGTCGGCGGATCGAGTTTCTATATCTTCTTCGAATCGCGAGGTACCGACCTGCGGCAGGAGACGGCCTTCGACATGGTCGCCAACGACGTCCGCGAGAAGCTCATCACCGCGATGCGCCAGCGCTTTCCGGCCATGCAACAGGGACAGATCGGCTTCTTCGTCGGCGCGGCGCGCATCGACTACCGGCCGCAAATCCGCCTGGAACGGCAGGTCTATCAAGGGATGCAGACGGCGGGCGACGCCGTGCGCGATGCCGAACAGCAACGCAAGAAACAACTGACTCGCGAGCTGCGCGACATCATCCGCCGCAAGCGCGTGACCACGCTCTTCCAGCCGATCGTCTGGGCGCAGCAGGGAACGGTCTTCGGCTACGAAGTGCTGACGCGCGGCGCGCCGAATTCGTCGTTCCGCAATTCCGACATGCTCTTCGGTTTCGCACGCGATGCGAAGCTGGCCTGGGCGCTGGAGACGGTCGCGCTAGAGAATGCGTTGAAGCGCCTTCGTTCCTTCGACCTGACCGGCCGCAAGTACCTGCTCAATCTCGAAGCGGAGATGTTCGAGGAGTCGGAGTTCCGCATCCACGAGATGGTGTCGTTTTTCTCCGAGCATCGCGGCCATTTCGTCTTCGAACTGACGGAGCGCGCCGCGATCGAGGATTACGCGGTCTTCCGCCGTCTCCTCGACGAGTTCCGCGATAAAGGCATCGAGGTCGCGATCGACGACGCCGGCTCCGGCTACGCGTCGCTCGAAGCGATCGCGGCGCTCTCCCCCGACTATCTGAAGATCACAAAGGGCCTCGTCTCGACGCTCGCCGACGAGCCGATCAAACAGGACCTCGTAAAAATGCTCGTCGACCTCGGCGGAAAAATCGGCGCGAAAACGCTCGCGGAAGGTCTGGAAACCACCGAAGAATACGAATGGTGCCGCGACCTCGGCGTCGATCTCCTGCAGGGCTACTACCTCGCGCATCCGCAGGACGAGCCAAGAATCGGCGACGAGGAAGTAAGAGCCTCGCTAGCCGCGGACGCGCAACGGCGGATCGCTGGATGACAGCTCGATCACTGTAATCTCCGGCGAAATCCCGATTCCGAAGCGCCACGGAAAGAGCCAGTAGCCCGTGCCGGTATTGACGTAGAGCTGCGATGCGCCCTGGCGGTACAAGCCCATGTGGTACGACAGGAACATGCCCGCGAGCGACCAATGCAGCGGACGAATCGCGCACTGTCCGCCGTGCGAATGCCCGCAGATCGTGATCGGCAAGCCGCGCTTCAGCGCCTCGGCGAACGCTTTCGGCTGATGCGCGAGGAGGATCGGAAACGCTCCGCTTCGTCCACGCAGTGCGGCGTCGACATCGGGCGCGAGCTTCGGAGTACGCGCCGCGAAGTCGGAAATCCCGGCGATCCAGACACCGTTCACCGACGCGCCTTCATTGACGAGCAAACGAATCCGGCTGGCGCGCAGGCGATCGATGACTTCGAACGGCTGCCCGTACATCTCATGATTGCCGAGAACCGCGAGGAGCGGCATGCGCGGATCGAGCACGCGCGTCGCGGCGAGCAGTTTGGCGGTGAAGATCGGATCGTCGTCGACGTTGTCGCCGGCCAGGAGGATGACGTCCGGCTTCTGCGCGGCAGCGGTCATGAAGATCTTCTCCAGCCGCGATCTGCGTGAAAAGCGTCCGGTGTGCAAATCCGAAATGAGAGCGATGCGAAACCGCGGCGCGCCATTCGCGACCATCGGAACATGTTCGATGCGCAGCGGGACGAGCGCGTTCCAGACGCCGGCGACGAGCGCGAACAGCGTCGCCCACAGAAAGACGCGCGACGGCCACCGCGCGAATCGCGCGAACGGCATGCGTCTCTTGAACGGCAGCCACGCGATCGCCAGAAGCAATGCGAATGCTGAGTAGAGAATCGCGAAACACGTCCACGCAAACCAGGGAGGACCAAACGTTGCGCGAACGAATCGGGAGAAATCCGTCCGCGCGTTGAGAATCGGGAAGAAGAACCACATCACGTTCCCGATGACGATCAGCGCGATGACGATCCACCGCCACCGCGGATGAACGCGAATGAGGACGCGGAATGCTGCGACGTTTGCGATGAGGAAGATCGCGACAGCAATGACGAGAATCGCGGTCATCGCGCATTGTAGTCACGCGGAGACGCGGAGGCGCGGAGAGCACCCGACTCTGCGGCTGCGTCGGCGGACAGACGTCGATTAGTTTTCAGGCCGCAGGCGAGGGCGCGACTAGCTCATGCCACGCTTCGTGCGCGTTCAGTTCCGCGCCCAGACGATCGACATTGATTTCATTGTCCTGCTGCCGAAGCAATGCGGCTTTGAGAGCCTGAGAGCGCACGACGAAAACCTCAGGGGAGACGTGAGGATTATGAATGTCGGTGGTGAATCCCACGAAGATCACGAAGTGGTTCTCGCGCGCACGAATCGTCTGCACATGCCACCGCCAGCCGCCGGTGAGCGTCTTGATCTGCGCAGTGATGACGCTCCGCTCGTTGATGATCACAATATCGACGTCGTCGGGCTCGCCGATTGCGAGCGCGGCGTCCGCGCCGAGGCGATGCAGGGCTGAAAGAACGAAGAATTTCGCGGCTTGATCGAGGCGTGACGGACTTACGCGCCACCGGCGAGGATGAACGACGACTTCTTCTTCCCACGCCGTCGGATCATCCGCCTGCGCGATGACTCGATCGTCGATCTCCTTCTCAGTTTCGTTCAGTTGCGTCATCGATGCTAATTCGTCGTTATCAAGATCGTAGTCGAACCCTGACGGTTCAAAGTCGTCCCACTTGACCACGGCTGATTCTAGTTTGTCACGTGCTGTATCGCACTGCCGGACTGCCCGCCGGATAGAAGACGCCGAGGAGCCGCATCTCTCCGTCGCCGCGGTTCTCGACGCAGTGCACCTGTCTACGCGGCAGGAAGATGCAGGCGCCGGTTTCGATCGGCGCGTGCGATGTGCCCGCCCACATCTCGCCGGTGCCGTCGAGGATTACGATCACCTCTTCGTAGAGGTGGAAGTGATCGGGCGCGCGGCCGGGCGGGATTCCGCCGACGAATTGTGTGACCTGCGTGCTGCCGTCGGTGGCATTGATGATCTCGCGATACCAGCGGTCGCCGGTTCGTTGCACGGGGCGGTCCTGCATCGCTACGGCGAAGAGCGAACCGTCGCCCGGTTCGTAGCCATCGAGCGTGGCGCCGTCGTCCGGGCAGCGTGAGCTGACGAGGGTCAGCGTCTCGTCAGCGGCGATCTCCAGCGTCGTCGCCGGCGGGAGGTAGATGCCGGTGCCGGAGCGAAGGCCTGACCCAGAGCCGGAGAGGACGTAGAGCACCTCGTCCGCGGTTTCGTTGCGGAGCGTGACGCGCTGGCCGGCCGGTAACTCCAGCACGCGGAGCGAGATGGCCTTGGCGCCGGCTTGGGTTCCGAAGTGCTTCCAGATCCGCAGAGCGCCGTCGACAATCGGCTCGCCGTCCTTGAGTCCCGTCACGCGGCAGCCGCCGTCGAGTATTGCAAGCATTTCGTGGGATTATGCTCCACGCATGCAGACGAAAGAAGACGGAGTCCGGGCCACCAACCAGGATTTCATCCGCTACGACCAGGTCGAGAAGCGGCAGAACTACCAGCTCGCCGAGGGACTTGACCAGGAGCAGTTCGACGATGAATTCCAGATTCGGACCGTCGACATCAGCCTCTTTCTTCACGGTGGCGACGCCGAAAAACGCGAATTTGCCACGCAGCTCGGAGACGCGCTGCATGAAATCGGATTCGCCATCCTCACCGGTCACGGCGTCGATCCGAATCTCTACGCCGAGGCGGAGCGAAGAATCGAGCGCATCTTCACGACCCTCACGCTCAACGAAAAAATGCGTTTCCGCGCCGAGCGATTCGGCTCCGTTAATCAGGGCTACTTCCCGATCAAAGAAACGAGCAACATGCATCCCGACCTCGTCGAAGGTTGGGTGTTCTGCCGCCGCGCATTCGAAGATACGAAGTCGTTCTGGCCGAGCGACGACGACGCCGAGTTCTTTCGCCGCATCGTCGAAGGCCACGAAAAACTGATCCTGCCGATCATGCAGAGTCTCCTCACCTACCTCGGCTGCGACGCGCGTCTCTTCGACGCCAAACTCACCGGGACGAACTTCGGACTTCGCCTCAACTACTACCCGCCCGTCTCCGACGCCGATGACGCCACC
>DATART010000216.1:0-2447 GCA_036264035.1 Thermoanaerobaculia bacterium
CATTGAAGTGAGTGTCCGGCGGCGACGCTCAGGAACCCGTTGCCGAAGCCGGCTTCCTGGCCGGCGGCAGCGTGAACCTGTACGAATCGCGGCGCATCATGATTCGCAGCAACGATCAACTCGGACGACTTTTCCAGTTTCACCTGGAGGATGTCGTTCTTCGGCCACGCGATATGCCGCGGAAAACGGCGGTCCGCGGTGACGAGCGCCTCGTTGACCACCGTCGCGTCCTCCACTTCGAACTGCACCTCGGGTGCCGGACGCGGCGGCTTCTGTTTCGCGGCCACCGCCGTGCGCCACCGCCCGGCGAGCAACGATGCAGAGCCGTCGATCGGCGCGCCATCCTCGGCAGCAAAGAAGCGGACGATGAGCGTACGCATGAGATGACTAGATTAATCGATCGTCGATCGCGTGAAATTGGCGGAAGGTGAGAGGGTCGAACTCTCAAGCCCTTTCGGGTCGTCGGTTTTCGGGACCGCTGCCGTCGCCAGCTGTCGGCTAGACCTTCCGTTGGCGCCGCGTACGGGACTCGAACCCGTTTGCCCAGCTTGAAAGGCTGGTGAGTCACCCTATCTCCCACGCGGCATTTAATTGGCGGAGAGTGAAGGGGTCGAACCTTCGCACGCTGCTACGCGCGGCCTCGGTTTAGCAAACCGGCACCTTGCCGCTCAGTCAACTCTCCAGATCTTGAAAGAACAAAAAAAGCGGCCCTCGCGGGCCGCTTTTTGAAATTACTACCTGACCGATTCCCGCTAGATCGGCACAGCTCCGCCAGACGACGAAGATGAGTTACTGGAGCGGGTCTCGATGAAGATGTTCATTTGAGGTCGCGCAGTGTAGCACACGTCACTACTCCACTCGTCTCAACACCAGCGCCGAATTCTTCGAGCCGAACGCGATTGTGTTGCATACCGCGGCGTTGATCGTGGCGCGGCGGCCGAGGTCGGGGATGTAGTCGAGATCGCAGTCGGGATCGGGGGTGCCGAGATTGATCGTCGGCGGGAGGATGCCGTCGCGAAAGGCCATCAGCGTCGCTGCCACGCCCGCCGCGCCGCACGCTCCCTGCGGATGGCCGATCATCGATTTGGTAGCCGAGCCGGGCAGATTTTTCGCGTGATCGCCGAACGCCAACTTCACCGCGCGCGTCTCGATGCGGTCGTTCAGATCGGTCGACGTGCCGTGGTAATTTAGATATCCAACCTCGGACGGATCGACGCCCGCATCCTTCATCGCCAGCGTCATCGCGCGCGCCGGCTCCTCGCCTGACTCGTCGAGCCGTACGCGGTGATAGGCGTCGCACGTCGAGCCGTACCCGGCCACCTCGGCGTAGATATGCGCACCACGCGCGCGTGCCGTCTCCTCGCGCTCCATCACGAACATCCACGCGCCCTCGGCGAGCACGAATCCGTCGCGGTCCTTCGAGAACGGGCGCGACGCTTTCTCCGGCGCATCGTTTTGCGTGTTCGAAATGATGCGCATGATGCAGAAGCCGGTCATCACCGCCTCGGTGATCGTGGCGTCGGCGCCGCCGCAGATGATGTAGTCGCAGACTCCGAGTTTCAGGTTGCGGTACGCGTATCCCAACGCATCGGTGGATGACGTGCAGCCGGTCGAGATCAGGTGCGAGAAGCCGTGGAAGTCGTACGCCATCGAGATCTCGGACGCGATGGTGCCGATCGTTCCGGATGGGATGGAGTAGATCGACGCCTGCTTCTCGTGGTCGGCAAACCAGAGCTCGTACATCCGCTCGCTGAATTCGATGGCGCCGCCTCCCGAGCCGAGCATGACGCCGATGTTGCGGCGCGTCTCGAGGTCGACGGCACTCGGATTGAGTTTCGCGTCCTTCAGCGCTTCGTCGGTCGCGGCGATGACCATCGGAACGACGCGCGAAACATGCTTCATGTTCTTCGAGTCGACCCAACGCGTCGGATCGAAATCGACTTCGCCGGCGACGCGGGAAGGAAGCCTGGAGGCATCGAACTGGGTGATGGTGCGGATGCCGGAACGGCCCGCTTTCAATGCGTCAAAGTAATTTTCGCGGCCGACGCCATTCGGGCTGAGAGCGCCGATGCCAGTGATGACAATCCGGTGGTTGGGCATCCTAGGCGCGCGTCAACGTGGTGGGCAAGAGAAAGATTGCAAAATGTGTCGCTGCGACGGGAGTGCTGGCGTTCCGCTTTGTCATCCGAAGGAACATGGCGCGACCGCCGCCCGCAAACTCCCGTCGTTTTTCGACGCCGGATGGCGTCACGGAGGGTAGCGGTGGTCGCGCGCAAAGCACCTCGACCTCAGGCTCGTGAGCGTCAAGCGGCATGCTCGTGAGCATCAAGCGTCATGCTCGTGAGCATTAAGCGTCATGCTCGTGAGCATCAAGCGTCATGCTCGTGAGCATCAAGCGGCATGCTCGTGAGCATCAAGCGTCATGCTCGTGAGCATCAAGCATCATG
>DATART010000234.1:0-1984 GCA_036264035.1 Thermoanaerobaculia bacterium
GTAGGGCGGCTACAGCAGGTTTCGCAATTCCTTCCCTGGCTTGAACCGGATCGTGTTTCCGGGCGGGATCTTCACTTCGACGCCGGTCTTCGGGTTGCGCCCGATTCCCTTCTTGCGCTGTTTGACCTGAAACACGCCGAAACCGCGCAGCTCGATTCGCTGCCCGCGCGCCAGCGCGTTGCGCAGCCCTTCGATCACCGTGTCGACCGCCTGGGCCGCTTTGACGCGAGAAATATCCGATACCTCGGCAACCTTGTTGACGATGTCCGCTTTGATCATCGTTTTCCTCCGGTCTGGCGGATTATATCTCCTTTCGATGGAACGACATCGCATCGACAACTGGCTCAAGCACGTACTGCTCTTCAAGCACCGCACGGACGCGACGGAAGCTTGCAAGGGCGGCCATGTGAAGTTGAACGGCCAGCGCGTGAAGCCCGCCGCGCCCGTCCATGAGGGCGACGTCGTCGAGTTCCTGCTCGGCAATCACTTCCGGCGCGTTATCGTCTCCGCGATCCCGCCGAACAACGTCTCGCGCGAGCTCGCCCGGACGATGTACGTCGACGAGACGCCGAAACAGGAAGTCGTCATCGACCGCCCCGCGAAAGTCTTCCGCGACCGCGGCACCGGCCGGCCCACGAAGAAAGAGCGGCGTGACATCGAGAAGTTGCGCGGCTGACCGGCTCGCGGCGTCATTTAACTGAGCGCCGAAGAGTGTAGGCATGCGTCGGAAGCTCTCCGATGTGCATCGGAAGCTTCCCGGCGTGCATCGGAAATGATCCGACGTAGAGTGGAAGTCATCCGGCAGGCATCGGGATCAATCCGATATGCATCGAAAACTAGCCGGCATGTACCGGAAGCTATACGATGTGCATCGGATGATTGCCGACGTGCAACGGCGAGCTCCCGTTGTACGTCGGTAAGCATCCGGCACGCATCGGCGAGGTTCCGGCAGGCGTGGTCGACAATGCGCGCGCGGTAGAGGTACCCTCGTCTCCTGCGGACCCCCGGTCACCCCTTCCCGGTCGAATGAAAAAGGAGCGCAATATGACTGACCACACCACCAACGGTCCCGATCCCATGTTCACTGCTGACGCCGCGATGGAGCAGATCCGCGCCTTTCGTGCGCGGATTCCGACGGCGGCGATGGTCTCGGAGGAGCAGCGAAAGTTGTTGCGGAGCAGCGCCCAGACGGACCCCGCCATCGTCCAGTCGTCGTTGAACATCATCGGCCTCTCGGAGGTCGTCTCGACGGCCGTCGGACAGCCGATCGAGCGCGTCCGTGCGATCCAGAACGAGGCAATCCTTTGGAAGGCCGTCGAGTCCGAGGCGCGCAGTCTCGTCGCGGGCCTCGCCGGTGCCAACGCCCTCCGCCGCGACTGGCTCGCGGTGCTCGGCGTCAACGCGTACGCGATCGCGTCGCAAGCGGCGCGCGTTCCCGAGAATGAGGTGCTCATCTCCCACGTCGAGGAAATCCGCAGGTTGAAGAAGATCGCGCGCCGCAAGAAGTCCGTGAAGACACCGCCGCAGGAGTGAGTGGGGTCGCCCGTGATACGCTATTTCGTGATTTTACGAAATGACGACACAGCCCATCGAGCGGCTCGTACAGGTTCATAAGGCGATCGGACATCCGGTCCGGCTGCGGCTCCTCGCGATGCTTCGCGGCGGGCCGCTGTGCGTCTGCCAGATGACCGGCGTCGTGAAGCTCGCGGCGTCGACGGTCTCGGAGCACCTCGGCGAGTTGCGCCGAGCCGGGCTCGTGGCGGAGCGCAAGAACGGCCGTTGGGTCGAATACCGCCTCTCGGACGCCGAATGGCTCGATACGTCGTGGTCTTCGCTCGATGACGATCCCGACGTGAAAGCCGACGCGCTCATCGCCAGGGAGCTCCGCCGCATCAGCCTCGACGAGCTCTGTGCTACTGACCTCGATCTGAAGCGCATCGATCGGCCGCGACTGAGATCGGCCGTCGAAAAGGCGGAGCGGCTG
>DATART010000236.1:0-3823 GCA_036264035.1 Thermoanaerobaculia bacterium
GGACGAGCTCGAGGTATTGCTGCATGCGCAATTGTACTGCGACATAATCGCGCGCCTCGCATGCTCCACGTCATCGACCGCACTCTCCACATCGACAACGTTTCCGCTCCCGATCTCATCGAACGCTACGGATCGCCGCTCTACGTCTACGACGCCGAGGTGATCCGGCGGCAGATCGACCGCGTGCGCCGCGCGTTTTCGGCGCTTCCCTTCCGTCCGTTTTACGCGATGAAAGCGAACGGCGCGCTGGCGATCCTCGACCTCGTGCGGGGCGCGGGATTCGGATGCGATGCCGTCTCGCCAGGCGAAATTTTCATCGCGCGGCAGGCCGGTTTCACGCCCGACAACATCTGGTTCACCTGCTCGAATGTTTCCGACGATGATCTCCGAGCAATCGGCGACGAACGCATCGTCATCAATGTCAATTCGATGTCCGAGATCGATCGCATCCTCGCGCTCGACCTGACGAATCCGATCGCGCTGCGCATCAACACGGACATCGGCGCGGGTCATCACGTCGACGTCGTGACGGCCGGAGGCGGCGTCAAGTTCGGTATCGACCTGGCCGAGGTCGACGCGGCCCGGATGGTGGTCGAGGATAGCGGCCGCAAGGTGGTTGGATTGCACGCGCACATCGGATCGGGCATCGACAGCATCGCACCGCTGATCGAATCGGCGCGGCGGCTGCTCGATCTCTCGACCGATTTCCCGAACCTGCGCTGGCTCAATTTTGGCGGCGGGATTTCGGTGCCCTACGAGCCGGGCGCGGCCGAGTTCCCCATCGACGACTACGGTGCGGAACTGACGCGCATCGCCGACCGCCTCCTACGCGCGCGCGACCTCGTCGCGATCCTCGAGCCGGGACGTTACCTCGTCGCGGAATCGGGCACGCTGCTCTCGCGTGTAACTTCGAAGCGCATCAGCGGCGGCCAGTGGTGGATCGGCGTCGATACCGGCTTCAATCATCTCGTGCGACCGTCGAAGTACGGCGCCTATCACCACATCGTCAACGCCACGAATGGGTCGGCCGCATCACTGCGTCAGACATTTGATGCAGCGCAAATGCACGACGACGTCGTGGTCGCCGGCAATCTTTGCGAGTCAGGCGACGTCTTCACGCGCGACGCGTCAGGCAACGCCATTACGCGCAAAATCGATCGGACCAGCGTCGGCGATCTGCTCGCCTTCTGCGACGCCGGCGCCTACGGATTCTCGATGGCGTCGCTCTACAACGCGCGGCTGCTGCCGGCCGAGGTGCTGGTCGACGGCGACAACGGACGGCTGATCCGCGACCGGCAGACGTTCGACGATCTCGTGAAAGGAATGCGATGAGACGAGTGGTCAGTGGCAAGTGGTCAGTGGTCAGGAGTTTTGTGGCTGTAAGTTGCCTGCTCGCATCCGCCTGCGCCACCGCTCCCAAACCCGCCATGCTCGACCTGAAGATCATCAACGGACGCATCATCGACGGCACTGGCGCGCCGTGGTATCGCGGCGACGTCGGCGTACGCGGCGACACGATCGTATCCATCGGCGATCTCTCGAACGTTGCCGCGGCCAACACGATCGACGCGCACGACAACGTCGTCTCGCCCGGCTTTATCGACCTCCTCGGGCAATCGCAGTACTCCGTGTTTCAGGACCCGCATCTCGAAGCGAAAGTGCGCCAGGGCATCACCACCGAGGTGACTGGGGAAGGAAGTTCGCCGGGACCGCTGAGTCAGCGGCAGATCGACGCCGCCAATCCCAACAACCGTCCGAAGTGGCACACCCTCGGCGAATGGTTTTCGCTCCTCGAGAAAAATCGCAGCGCCATCAATTTCGCGCTCTTCGTCGGCGCCGACAATCCGCGCGAGATGGTCATCGGCGACGTCAATCGTCCGCCCACGGCCGACGAGATGCGCGAGATGGAAGCGATCGTCGATCAGGCCATGCGCGAAGGGGCGATCGGTCTCTCGACGTCGCTCATCTACCTGCCGGCGATGTATTCGACGACCGACGAGATCGTGAACCTCGCGCGCGTGGCGGCCAAACACGGCGGTGTTTACTTCAGCCACATCCGCGATGAGGGCGACAAGATCGACAGCGCGCTCGATGAGGCGTTTCGAATTGCCCGCGACGCGAAGATTCCGGTCAACATCTGGCACCTGAAAACCGGCGGCGCCGCGAACTGGGGGCGCATGCCGCACGTGATTGAGCGCATCAACGCCGCGCGCGCCGAGGGGCTCGACGTGGCCGCGAATGTCTACCCGTACGCTGCGTCGTCGACGTCGCTGTCGACGCTGGCGCCTGACTGGTCGCTCGAAGGCGGCTATGCGGATTTCAAGAAACGTCTCGCCGATCCCGCCGATCGCGCGCGGATCGCCGCCGCGTTGCAGGCGCAGTTCACGAAACGCGGGCCGAAGGGCATCTACATCACGCGCATTGGCAATCCCGACTTCGCGAAGTACGAGAAGCACTTCGTCGAAGAGATCGCGGCGATGATGAACGTTGGTCCCGACGAAGCGATGATGCAACTCTTCGCGAATACACCGAGTTCGCCAAGCGTGATCTTTTTCTCGATGAACGAGGCGGATGTCCAGACGGCGCTGCGGCAGTCGTTTGTCTCTATCGGCTCCGACTCCGGCTCCCCTACTCCCGCGTCGCGCACCGCCGGCCAGGCCGTCCACCCTCGCGCCTACGGCACCTTCCCCCGCGTCCTCGGCCACTACGTTCGCGACGAGCATCTCTTCACCCTTGAGGAAGCGGTGCGCAAAGCGACGTCGCAAGCCGCCGATCGCACGAACCTGTCCGACCGCGGCGTGCTCCGTCCCGGCATGAAGGCGGATGTCGTCGTCTTCGATCCCGCGAAGATCCGCGATGTATCGACGTATGAAGATCCGCACCACTTCAGCGAAGGAATCCTCGATGTGATCATCAACGGTGCGCCGGTTCTGCGCGATGGCGCGATGACGAACGCGCTGCCGGGGCGGGTCCTGCGCGGACGGGGATACAAGCCGTAACGGCTTGCGAATTCCGGCAGGCGGCCTATAGTGAATGCTTCGGGAGACCGCGCATGAGACCTATTGCGATCGCCGCCGTACTGTTCGTCCTCGCTCCGATCGCGGCGGCGGGCAGCGCGCGCAACCGAGCCGTCGGAACGGTGCCGTCGCACGGAACGATCGCCGTAGGGCCGGAGTACCGCATTCCCGCCAATCCTGACAGCCCGTGGCTGGAGAGCGTGGCGGTAGCGGCCGGACCTACGTCGGGCATCGTGGTATGGACCGAGGATGGGCCGAAGAGCGGAGAGGCAACGATCCGATTTGCGCGCCTCGCTTCCGATGGTCATCCCCTGGACGCCGCCGGCAGGTTGCTGATCGAGAACGGTCACTATCAGCGTCATGTGGCGATCGACGCCTTCGGGGATCAATTCGTCGCCGCGTGGTGTGACGTCAGCGACACCACGAAGAAGATCGTGGCCATGCGCCTCGACGCCAGCGGCCGCGCGATCGATGCAGTTCCCGTAGTCGTGGCCGACGTCGCCTCCACCAGCGAACCGCAGGTGAATGTGACGTGCAGCAACGCCGGCTGCTTCGTGACCTGGGGTGGTAATGGGAGCTATGGCTCGTTTTCCGTCGGCGTCGTCACGGGCGCGCCGATTTTTTCGAGATCATCACGAGCGGCCGGCGCGCCATTACAGCTGACACCAAAAGGAATCGGCAATGGCATTGGAACCGACGCGCTGAACTTCTGCACGGCGTACGCGGAGGAGGTCGCATACGGAAAATCGAGCGCCCTCGTTGCGAAGGTCATCTCCGCGGATGGGAGTGCCAATGAAATCCCGCTG
>DATART010000243.1:0-2993 GCA_036264035.1 Thermoanaerobaculia bacterium
GTTGATCGCGTTGCGTCTTTGGAAGCGCATCGAGGTTCGTCCGTTCGCCTGGATCGCTGGCGAGGTCGTAAAACTCTTCCCGGTGCGTGCGTAGATTGCGGATCAGTTTCGCGCCGCCGGTGCGCACCGAGGCCACCTCGCCGCGCAGATCGCCAAATGCGGGAAGGACCGGCGCGTCCCGCGGACCGGGAGAAGTCAGGAGGCAGGCCAGACTGCGCGCCTCCGTTGCGGCGGGAGGTTTCGCAACCGGGAGTCCGGCCAGCATGAGCAGCGTCGGCGCGATGTCCATCAGCCGAACCTGGCCCTGCACGCGGCGGCCGGCGACTACGTGACCGGGATAGCGGATGACGAGCGGGACGCGCAGCACTTCGTCGTAGAGCGTCTTGTAGTGCGCGGCCTGGCCGTGCTCGAGGAACTCTTCGCCGTGATCCGAGGTGATGGCGACGATGGTGTTGTCGTCGATGCCGAGGCGGCGGAGCGTTTCGAGGATGCAGCCGATGTTCGCATCGACCCAGGCGATCTCGCCGTCATACAGCGCGACGACGTGATGGAGGTCGCTGATGGGCATGCCTCGGTGAATCGAATCGACGTCGCCCGTTGCGCTGCCGGCGTAACCGCTGTCGAACATCCGCGCGAACGGCAGCGGCGGGTTGTAGTTGTAGTGAACGTCGAAGAAATGAAGGAAAAGAAAGAAGGGACGGCCGTCGCGCGCGGCGGCGCGTTGATGCAGAAAATCGACGGCCCGATGCGCGACCTGTTGCGACGTCACAGCCGCGCGCGATTTCTCGCCGGCCACGCGCAGCAATGTGTAGTCGTCGTATTGGTCGAAGCCGCGGCTGAAGCCGTAGATGCCGTCGAGGTAGGTGGCCGAGACGAAACCGGCCGTGGTGTACCCGGCGCGTTGCAGTCGCATCGGAAGCGTGTCGACGTCAGCGCCAAGCCGCAGCCGGTTCGTGATCACGCCGTGCTCCTCGGGCGCGAGCGACGTCATCAGCGTCATATGCGCGGGAAGCGTCCAGGAAGTTGGCGAGATCACAGTCTCGAAGACGGAGCCGCCGGCGGCCAACCGATCGATGTTCGGCGACGTCTGCCGCGCGTAACCGTACGAGTGCAGGTGATCGGCGCGCAGCGAGTCGATCGAGATCAGGAGGATGTTCGGAGCGCCGGCTCGCGGCTCGCGGCGTACCGGCTGCCGTTCGCCGCTTGCAAACGGCGCGATGGAACAGGCAACGAGGGCGATGGCGATGGACGCAATCGCGCCCCGTGAAAGCCATTGTCGTAACGATCCCAACATCGAATCGATGACAAATACGAGCAGCGCTGTGGCCAGGCAGAACGCGGCATTCATCGCCGGCGAGAAGATGCCGCCGGCGCCGAGACCGAACGCGCACATGGCGACGAGTGAAACGGCGATCGCACTTCCTCGTTTCAGCCGCCGCGCCGCGAATTCGATGACGGCCGCGATCGGAAAGAGAACGAGGAACGTCGCCACCGCGGCCGACGCGAAGAGCAAGGCGACGTCGCCGATGGAGCGGAGATTACGCTCCGTGTGCCACCACGCCGGTGCCGACGCGAGCAGGTTCCAATCGAGTTGATCGGCCACCCGCCGCGCCAGACGAATGATGCGCAGATCGCGGACGCGTCCGGCGCCAGCCAGTCCGTACAGGTTGACGGCGGCGCTTAGGAGGGAGAAAGAGACAGCAGAGGCGAGGGGCAACGGCAGAACGGGCATCCGGCGAGCGGCCATGCCGTTCGCTACGAATGACGTTGCTTTGCGTTGAACGCAACGTTTTCAGCATGGCGCTCAGTGTCATACTTGCGCGAATCATCAGGAGGCGCCGTGAATTGTCCGCGTGATGCTGCAGCACTCGTGTTGAAAACCGTCGGCCATGCGAACGTCGAGACGTGTCCGCAGTGCAGCGGGATGTTTCTGGAGCATGGGCAACTCAACGCCATCACCGATCCGACGCCGGGCGATCTCGAATTCTCAACCGTCGATCTCGATTCGTATCAGCACGATGACGACCACGGGCCGATCTCGTGTCCGCGCGACGCCACCACCATGCGCAAGGTCGACTTCAATATCGAGAGCGACATCATTCTTGACTACTGCCCGGCATGCCACGGTTTCTGGCTCGATGCGAACGAGCTTGTGCGCATCAATGAAGAAGTGAAGCGTTTGAATGACGCCGGCGCCGAGGTGCCGGACCCGCTGCTCGTGAGGATCGCGAACTTTTTCTGGAACATCCCAGTGCCGCACTGATGATCAGCGAGACCTGCCGTTCGCTCATCGCCGATTCGCGGCGATACAGCACCACGTACGGCGCCGGTTTTTTCAACCACCTGCCGATGGCACTCCTGGCTCTCGAGCGCCTCGGCGGCGACGACGCGCGTCTGCGCCAGTTCGCGGCGTTTTATGAGAAGCGACTGCGGTTGCAAACGCTCGGCGAACCGCTTCCCAACGACGATTGGCGTAAAGCGCGTGGGAAGCGACGCTACGAATCGGCACTCGCTGCGAAGTTCGACGAGGAGGTGCGCACTCGCGGATCGATCGCGTTGCTGCACGATGTCGTTCCGCACCTCGCGGCGGGACTGGCCAGCGAGGCATTCCACGGCGCGATCCGCACCGCCTACGCCGTCGACAGCGGCGACGACGTCGATGTCGCCGGCGCGCTGGCAGCGTGGGTGACCTGCTTCAGCGAACTGCGCGGCGCAGCGGGCGAAAAACGATTCGCGTCGGCCGCGGATGCCTTTGCCGCCATCGCGGCCGATGACCGCTTCGCGGCGCCGATCGAAGGGCGCAGCATCGACGGCCGCCTAGCGAAGGTCAACGCACTTGCGGCATTCGACGACTACCGCTCATCGATCGCGAACCTCGCTCTTTCCGATCTCGCCATGATCGCCGCACGCATCTTCATCGCCACCGGCGACTTCGTCGCGCTGCACCTCGTCACCGCCTGCCACGCAACGCGCGTCCTCGATCCGTTTCTCCT
>DATART010000265.1:0-19453 GCA_036264035.1 Thermoanaerobaculia bacterium
TACCGACTGCATTGCGTCAGGCGGTTGCGGTCGTGCAAACCCCGTTACTGCAACACGACGACGCGCTGGCACCTGCGATCTCCGGCAGGTTGTCCTTCAGAACGACGAACACTTCCCATTCGTTGCCATCGGGATCATGGACCCAGGTCTTGTCCTGCGTGGCGTAGCAGCAGTCGGTCTGCATCTCGTCGCGCGTGACCAGCCCGGCCTCCGCCCACCGGCTGCGTATGGCCAGCACGTCCTCGGTCGATGCGACCTGCAGACCGAGGTGCGAGAGCGCCCCCGCGGAATCGAGGTTAGCGACTTCGTTGAGGGCGAGGTTCAGCGGCGGATTCTGTACGTCGAACTTCGCGTAGCCGGTGCGAACTTTCGACGGCTCGATGCCGAGCATGCGGCGGTAGAAGTCGATGCTCCGCTCGACGTTGCGGACATTGATGGAAACGTGAGCTTTGAGAATCCCGGTCATGTGCAATCTCCTCATATTCGCAACTGCGAATACGAAGAGAAGATTAGGTCGCCCCACCGCATTTGTCAAGACGAATGTGTATTTGCTTCGTGCCGAGTTGGGCCGACACTCACTGCACCAGGTGTAGAGACGAGATAGCCGATGCGGTTCTTCTCCTTTGGCGGCTGCTGGATCAGGCCGCGAATCGCATCGAAAACGATCTGGAACTTTCCGTCGTAGAGTTCCTCGAGCTCGTCGATGCGTTTCGCAAGATCCGCGTGCTCGGAAATGATGCGCCGGAGGTAAACGAATGCGCGCACGACCTCGATGTTGACACCGATCGCGCGGTTGCTGCGCAGCACGCTGGAGAGCATCGCCACGCCGTGTTCGGTGAACGCGTACGGAAGGCTGCGACGGCCGCCCCACAAACTTGAGATCACAATTTGTGATCTCAAGTTTGCGAATTCGCGCTTCGTAAGTTGGAACATGAAATCGCGTGGAAACCGAGTCCTGTTGCGGGTTACCGCCTGGACAAGCGCACGAGTTTCGACTTGGTAGAGATCCGCGAGGTGAACGTCGAGCATCACTTTCTCGCCACGAATCAGGAAGATGCTTTGCCGGATTCGTTCGGCGATTGCTTTCGTTTTTGTCGTCATCACTTTCTCCTTTTTCAATGACCGGACGATGGTTTGCGCGGCTGCGTCGATCGGTGCGAAGCGCAGTCGGGGCACGCGAGGACCTCGCGCAAAAATGTTTCGATAAGCTCGTCGGGAAGGTTGGGGTTGATGTGAATGCGTCCGCCGCGGCGCTCGATCTCGGCTTTGAGTCTGTTGATGGTGTCGTTCATGGACACTCCTTTCGACACCGAGGCTCCCTCGGAAGAATGCGGGCCGCAACTTTTCTACCGGGTGTGGAGCGCTATCCGTCGCCGCGGGCGACTAACGCAGCGGCGGCGAGGTCGCCGGTGACGTTGAGGATGGTCGAGAACGCATCCGGGATGGCGTCGACGGCGATGAGCAGGCCGATGCCTTCGGCGGGCAATCCGATGGCGAGGAAGAGCGGCGTGAGCATGATGAAGGCGCCGCGCGGGATGCCGGGAACGGCGAACGCGAGGAAGATGGCAGCGAAGGCGATCATCGCCAGGCCGCTCGCGTGCAGCGGAATCCCGTAGAACCAGCCGACGAAGAGCGCGCCCACCAACCATGAGAGCGGCGCGGCAATCTTGAACGTGGAGACGGCAAGCGGCAGGACGAAGCCCGCGGTCGCCGGCGACATCTCCAGTCCGCGCTCGGCGCTTTCGACGAGCGCGGGCAGCGACGCGATCGACGAGCTGGAGCTGAACGCGATGAGCTGCGACGAGAGCGCCGCGCGGCCGAAGCGGCGCATCGGAATTCGCGCGAAGATTCTGACCACGGGGTAGAGCAGCAGCGTGACCAGCAGACATCCCGCGGAGTAGGCGATGACGTAGAAACCGATCGCTCCCGCGAGCGCGGTACCGGCGTGCGTGGCCAGCGGCAGGACCAGCGCGAAGACGCCGATCGGTGCGAGCATGACCACCCATCGCACGAGCGGCAGCATGGCGTCGCCGAGCGCCTGGAAGAATCGCGTGAGCGTGGCGCGCGCCGGCGTCGGACTATTTGCGACGGCGAGCGCGAAAAGCAGTGTGAAGAGGATCAGCGGCATCATCGCACCCGTTGCCGCGGCGGCAATCGGGTTCGACGGCAGCAGCGACGTCACCCACGCCGCCAACGTTTGCGACTGACCGCCGGCCGCCAGCTCGCCGGCGGCTTCGGCGGCGCCGGGCGGAAGTTGTGGAGCGCCGAGTCGCTGGGGGAGGAAACGGAAAAGCGCGGGACCGAACGGCATCACGACCACCGCCGTCCCCGCCAGGAGCAGCACAAAAACGACGAGTGTTCTCCCGCCGAGACGGCCGACTGCTCGGATGTCGGACGCCGAGGCCACGGCCGTGATGAGGAGCGACACCACCAGCGGGATCACCGTCATCCGGATCGCGTTGACCCACAGCGTACCGATCGGCGCGATGGCGTCCGCGGCGCGGATGAGGGCATCGTTGCGTGATGCCGCGATGGCGATGCCGGCTGCGATGGCGATGCCAAGGGCGATGAGAACGCGTGTACTTTCTTTCATGTCGGCGATCACATCATCAGGTCGCCGCCGTTGATGTCGAACGACGCGCCTGTGATGTACCCGGCCTCCTCGGATGCCGCAAAGCAGATCAGGTCGGCCACTTCGAGCGAAGTGCCGAGGCGTGGTACGGGGTAGCTGGCGGCGAGACGCGTCAGCAATTCCGGCGAGGCGTTCTCGTGCGTCAGCTCAGTGTCGATCATGCCGGGGCAGACGGCGTTGACGGTGATTCCGAACTGGCCGAGCTCTTTCGCCGCGGCGCGCGTGAGGCCGAGGAGGCCGGCCTTCGACGCCGTGTAATGCGCGCCGCCGAGCGTGCTGACCATGCGGCCTGCGGAGGACGAGATATTGATGATGCGACCGTAATTCTGAGCTCTCATCGCCGGCAGCACCGCCTGGGTGAGAAGGAAAGGCGCGACGAGATTGACTTCGAGCGCCTGGCGGAACTCCTCGGCGGAAAGGTTCGGGAAACGGGTCGATCGCGCGAACGCGGCGTTGTTGACGAGGATGTCGATTCGTCCGAATCGTTCAAGCGTGACGCGGACGATCTCCTCGAGCACGCCGGGCGCGCTGATATCGCCCGGCGCTGCAATCGCGCGCTCTCCGATCGATGTCGCAAGTGCTTCCGCGCGTTCGCGGTCGCGCATGTTCACGGCCACCGAGGCGCCGCGTTCGTGCAGGCGTTCCGCGGCGGCGCGGCCGAGTCCGCGCGCGGCGCCGGTGATGATGGCGACGCGTCCGTTGAAGTCGCTCATAGGAAGGGAGAGTGTATGTGCGAAACGTAGCCGTCTCGCCGCAACTTTCTGCAAGCCGATCCCGTATTCTCTCGCTGCCCATGTTCAAACGAACGCCCGTGTTTCTCATTGCTTTGTGTGCCGCCGGCGCCTATGCGGCGAATTGGCCGGAGCATCCAGTTCTGCACGCGGTCCGCGCGACGCAATCGCCTGTCGTCGACGGCGACCTCTCCGATCCGGCGTGGCAGAAGGCGCCGGAGTTCACCGACTTCACGCAGCACGATCCCGACGACGGCAAGCCGGCCACGATGCCGACCAGCGTTCGCATCGTGTACGACGATCACGCCATCTACTTCGGCGTGAAGATGACCGATCCGCAGCCGCCGACCGGGCTGCTGGCGCGGCGCGATTCGTTCGTCCAGAGCGACTTTCTATCGATCAATCTCGATCCTCGCCACGACCGGCTTTCCGGCAATGCCTTCACGCTGCAGCCGGCCGGCGTGCAGGTCGACACGATCCTCTACAACGACATCAACGAGGATCCGAGCTGGGATGGCGTGTGGGATTCGGCGGTGAAGATCGTGCCCGATGGATGGGTGGCCGAGGTGCGGATTCCGTATTCGCAGTTGCGCTTTCCGGATAAGCCGGTGCATGTGTGGGGCGTCAATATTACGCGGCGCACGGTGCGCAACAACGAGGTCGTGCGCATCGTCAACACGAAGAAGGGCGATAACGGATTCGTCTCGCACTTCGCGGACATCGACGGGCTGGAAGGAATCCATCGCGGCAAGCCGCTCGAGCTCGTGCCGTACAGCGTGGCGCGGTCCGATCTGCTTACGCGCGGCGCTGCCAACAACCCGCTGTTGCGGCGCTCGGACTACAAAGCAGACGGCGGCCTCGATGTGAAGTACGCGCTGACGTCCGATCTGACGCTGACGGGCACGATCAATCCCGACTTCGGGCAGGTCGAAGTCGATCCGGCCGTCGTGAACCTCAGCCAGTTCGAGACGTTTTATCCGGAGAAGCGGCCATTCTTCACGGAGGGGTTGAATGTCTTCCGATTCGACGACACCCCCGCGCCGAGTCATTTCAATTTCATCTTCCCGCCCAGTCTTTTCTACACGCGGCGGATTGGCCGCGCGCCGCAGGGATCGCCGAACGCGGACTTCGCCGACATTCCGTCCCAAACCACGATCCTCGGCGCCGCAAAAGTGACGGGGAAGGTGGGTGGCTTCTCCGTCGGCGTGCTCGATGCGCTCACGGCTGCGGAGCACGCGCGTTTCGTGACCGGCGCGACATTCGGTCGGCAACAGGTCGAGCCGATGACCAATTACTTCATCTCGCGCGGCACGAAGGACATCGGTGATGGATCGCGCGTCGGCTTCATGCTGACGTCCGTCGATCGTCGCGTTCCCGAGGAGCTGTCGTACCTGCGCGATTCGGCCGTGTCGGGCGGCGTGGACGGCTATACGAGCTTCGACAAGAAATCGTGGATCCTCGAAGGGTCGCTGGTCGGATCGGAGATCAAAGGGAGCGCGCAGTCGATCGCCATCGCGCAGGAGTCGTCATCGCGCTACTACCAGCGTCCGGACGCCGAGAACGTCCATTTCGATCCAACGCGCACGTCGCTGGAAGGATGGGGCGGCCGGGCCATGATTTCGAAGGCGACCGGATTGTGGCGGCCGATCGTCCAGGTGCAGGCATTCTCGCCGGGATTCGAGACGAACGACACGGGCTTCATGCAGCGGACGGACATCATTTCGTCGATCGCGATCATGCAATACGTCAATCAGAATCCGTCGAAGAACTTCCGCGATAAGAATCTCTGGATCGGAACGTGGCAGAACCGCAACTTCGACGGCAACACGCTGGAGCGCGGAGTTTTCAGCGAGGCGTTCGGGACGTTTGCGAATTACTGGACGGCGGACGCCAATCTCTTTCTGGCCGCCTCTGCATTTACCGACCGGCTGACGCGCGGCGGCCCGTTGGCGCGGACGCCGCCGAGCTGGAGCTCGGATCAGAATTTCGGCACGGATAACAGGAAGCCGTTCTGGTTCAGCATCAACACGCACGCGGACGGCGGCGAGGATTCGTCGTACAGCCGCCGCGCGGGGATTTCGGTGAACGTCCGGCCGCGGCCGAATCTGCAGCTGAGCGTCGGACCGAACTACGCCTGGTCGCACGATCACACCGCGTACGTGGCGACGATCGATGACGCCGAGGCGACGAAGACGTTCGGCCGGCGCTACGTTTTCGGCGATCTCGAACAGCGCTCATTCGATCTCAGTACGCGCGCCGACTGGACGATCAACGCCCGCCTCTCCTTCCAGCTTTACCTCCAGCCCTTCGTCGCCTCGGGTGATTACCATGACTATCACTCGCTTGCGGCCGCACGTACGCGCGACTTCGAACCGTACACGCGTCCGGTCGGCAATCCCGATTTCAACTTCCGCAGCGTCCGCGGCAGTGCCGTGGTGCGGTGGGAGTTCCGTCCCGGCTCGGCGATGTACGTCGTCTGGAACGAGAACCGCGCGGACGTCGCGCCGATCGGCGATTTCAGTTTCCGCCGCGACTTCCGCGCCATTCCGAGCGCGCCATCGCACGACGTGTTTCTGGTGAAGGTGTCGTACTGGCTGCCGTTGTGAGCACGATCGCGATCACGCGCGGTGTCAGCGCGACGATCGATGACTGCGAGCTGACGCACATGGCGAGGACGCCGATCGACGTCGTTCGCGCGCGCGAGCAGCATGCCGCCTACGAGTCGGTGCTCGCATCCCTCGGCATCGAGATTCGGCGCATTCCGGCCGATGATCGTTATCCCGACGCGGTGTTCATCGAAGATACGGCCATCGTGCTCGATGAACTGGCCGTGATGACGCGTCCGGGCGCGCAATCGCGGCGCGGTGAGCTCGGTGCGGTCGAAGCAGTGCTCGCCGAGTACCGCACGATCGTCCGCATCGAAGCGCCTGCGACGATCGATGGCGGTGACGTGCTGCAGCTCGATGATGTGCTCTACGTCGGCCGCTCGCTGCGCACGACGGATGAAGGGATCGCGCAGCTTCGCGGGTTGACCGCGCCGTATGGTTATCGCGTCGTCGCTGTCGATGTTTCCGGCTGCCTTCACTTGAAATCAGCAGTGACGCGCGTCAGTGGCGACGCGCTGCTGATGAACCGGCGATGGGTGTCACCGGCGAACTTCGACGGCTGGCGCATCATCGACGTCGATGGTGCCGAGCCGTCCGCCGCGAATGCGTTGCGGATCGGCGAAAGCGTCATTTTCCCCGAGGAGTTGCGGCGGATGCGGCGGAAGCTGGAAGCCGAGGGGATTGAGGTGATCGCGGTTCCGGCGGGCGAGTTGGCGAAGGCGGAAGGCGGGGTGACCTGCTGCAGCCTGATCGTTCAGCTCTGAATGTCGTGGCGTTCGAGATTCTCGCGATCCCACCTGCCCGCATTCGCCGCCGCTTCATAAGTCGACTGGCAGAAGCGGAGGAGGGCATCTTCGGGATCGGGTGCGTTGCGGACGTCATCGTGGTTGAGCACGAAGAGCGATAGCTTGTCGTCGTAGAACGCTGCGGCCGGTTCGACCTTCGCTTCCTTGAATCCCTCGGGCTGCGGCGCCGCATACGAGTAGAAAGCGGGTGCACCGTTCATCCCTCCCGGCCACCATCCGCAACTGCTCACCTCGTGCGAGTAGGCCTCGCGCGTGATCGGATCGGCCTTCGGATTTTCAGGTGCCCGGCGTCCGGAGAAACGCGTCACGGCCATGTCGAAGCTGCCCCAGAAAAAATGCACCGGACTGCATTTGCCGATGAATCTTCCGCGGAAGCGTTGCAGGACGCGCTCGTTGAAGATGAGGATGCGCCAGAAGCGGTCGACGGCATCGCGGTCGTACGAGGCGTGCTCATGGTCGTCGGCGAATGGAATGGGATTGTCGATCTCCACCGGCACCGGCCAGGTCTTCACGTCGATGCCGCATTGCCGGAGCGCGGTCATCGTCTCCGCGTAGAAGTCGGCCACGGAGCGAGGCGCTAGCGGAACGCGAGCGCCTCGGCCGTCGCTGGAGCGGATCACGAGCTGATGATCGATAAAGTCGAACTCGCAATCGAAGACGCGGTCGCGATACGGAATCGCCGATGTGGTGAGCCCGCGCGGACTGACGTACAGCGTCGACTCCCACCAGTGGTTCACGCGCGGTGCGAGCGCAAGGCGAACCTTGCCGACGATCTGCGTCCACATATGCAGCGTGTCACATGTCGGTTTCCATTCGGGCAGCGGGAGCGGTTCAAGTCCATCGGCCATCGTGCGATTATGAACCTGGCAAGCCGGTTGCGATAATGGAGTGCCAGCAGTCAACGGTCCGAAGGAGACAACATGAACAGCAGAAAGAGCTTAGCAGCACAAGTGGCCGGTGCGATGGCGATCGCGGCGCTCGTGGGAACGTCCGCTTTCGCGGAAAGCCGTCACTCAGATGCGACGGAACGCGATCACGGCCGCCAGTCGAGCAGCGACCGCGGCAGTCGTCACGACCGCTCCGGCAGTCAGGATCAAACGCAGTCACGGCGCGAAACCGCGCCGCAGACGTACCAGCGCAGCGAGACGCGCAGCGGCGGTTCGTGGAACCGCAACGAGACGCGGAACAACAGCACGTTCGACCGCAGTCAGACTCGCAGCGAGTCGTGGAATCGCAACGACACCCGCGGCAACCGTTCGTTCGATCGCTCGCAGGCCGATTCGTTCCGCAACAACAACCGGAGCTATGACCGCTCGCAGAGCTACCGCAACAATCGTCCGCAGTTCGACGACCGCGGACGCCGCAGCGAGTTCGTGGAAGGCCGCGTCAGCCGCTTCGTTCATGAGCGCGGCGGATATCGCGTCTGGGTCGACGGTGGTCGTTTCCCGGTCTGGATTCCGGAAGCACGCATCAGCCTCTTCCCGCGCCTGCGCGTAGGCCTCTCGATCCGCTTCGGCGGTTACTACGATCCGCTCGGATACCTCGATGCGTATGACTACTACAACGACGGCTACTACGGCGGCGGCTATGGCGGCGCGTACAGCTCCGGCCTGCTCCGTGGCGTCGTCGAAACGGTCGACTACCGTCGCGGCACCATGGTCGTGCGCGACGACGTCTCCGGCAGCTTCGTGACGACGCTCATCCGCGATCGCCGTCTGGAGACGCTCCGCCCGGGCGACTACGTCGAGGTGGCAGGTGACTGGACCCGCTCCGGACTCTTCGAAGGCCTCCGCCTCGAGGACGTGCGCGACGGACGCTACTGATTCGTTTCACTCATTGATGTTCAAAGGCCGCCGCGGTTTGGCGGCCTTTTTCGTTGCGCCTATATCATCGGCGCCCGATGCCGAACCTGACGTGGCTCTACGCCGGCGCGATCTATTCCGCCGCCGTTGCCCTCGGCCGCCGCGCCGGCGCTGACCTGCCGAAACGAATCGCGTTCTTCTTCTTCGCGGTCGTCCTGCTCTTTTTCCGCGAGCCGATGACCACCGCCACGATCAACGCGCCCGTCGATTACTACGAATCTCTGCCGCCGTGGGTGAACGTCATCAAGCACCCGCATCCAGTCAATCCGTTCATCAACGATGTGGCCCTGCAACTGGTGCCGTGGGCGCACGCGGTGCGCGAGCACTGGCGCGCACGCGAGGTGCCGCTCTGGGAGCCGACCGCGGCCTCGGGGTATCCGCTGCTCGCGAACGGACAGAGCCAGGCGCTTTCCATCCTCCGCCTCCTCGCGCTTCCTCTCGACCTCGGCCACGCATTGACGGCCGAGGGCGCGTGGAAGGTGCTGATCGCGATGACGTTCACGTTTCTTTTCTGCCGAAGGCGCGGCTATGCCATCACCGCAAGCAGCATCGGTGCGATCGCGTATGGCTTCTCCGGTTTCATGCTTGTGTGGCTGCACTTCGGACACGCGACGGTGGCGGCGATGCTGCCGGCGGCTCTGTACGTCGTCGACCTGCTCGCCGAGCGCGTCACCGGCGGCCGGTTCGCGTTCGCATCATTGATATGGGGCGTCATCCTCACCGGCGGACATCCGGAGACCGCCGCGTACGCCGGCCTGCTGGCCGTGCTGTACACCGGCTGGATCGCATTCGTGGAGCGGCGCGTCGACGCCTGGCGATTCATCCGCGCCAGCGGCGGGAGCGTCATCGCGGGGGCGTTGCTGGCGGCGCCGTTTCTGATTCCGTTCGCCGAGGCGGTGAGGAAGTCGCAGAGGTTCTCGGCGCTGGCGGGGGCGGGACATCCGGCCGGCATCCTGGCCGACTGGGCATCGACGATCGCCACATTGCAGCCGCATTTTTTCGGGTTCGTGCCGTACGAGCAGCCGTGGGGGCCGGCGATTCCGGAAGCGATCACCGGCTTCGCTGGAACGTTCGCCATCGCCGGCGCGATCGCGCTCTTCGCGCGCGTGGCCGCGGCGCGCGCATGGCGCTCGCGCGAGGCGTTCGTCCTCGCCGCGCTACTGATCTCGATCGGCGTCATTTACGGCTGGCCGGGCATCATCCAGATTTTCAATCTCATCTTCCGCCTCGCGCCGCCGGCGCGGATGCGCTGCCTGTTCGCGCTGCTGACGTCGATCTGCGCGGCGGCCGCCGTGGACCTGATCGAACGAAACGTCCGGCGTCCTGTGCTCATCGGCATCTTCGGCGCGAGCCTGCTGCTTTTGGCGATGACCAGGTTCCCGTTTCCGACGCCGTCGCACCGCGACACCGCGATTCTTGCGCTACTGCCGGGCGTGGCCGTGCTCGCGGCTGCTGTCGCCGCCACGCGCTGGCGCGCCGCCATCCTCGTGCTGATGCTGGTCATCATCGCGGAGCACAGCCTCGTCTTCGGCGGCTGGAACGCAGTCCTGCCGGCGTCGAAGCTCTATCCGCCGACGCCGCTGATTCGCGAATTGATGCGATTGAAAGCGGCCGCGCCGAAGAACGCGCCGTTTCGCATCGCCGGCTACAACGCCGACTTTTTTCCGAATCTGTCGACGATGTACGGCCTCGAAGACATCCGCGCGCACGATCCGATGGAGTCGGCGCGCTACGTCGGAATGCTCGCGCTCGTGGGCGGCTACAACACCTCGAGTTACTTCGCGATGTGGCCGAATACGACGACGACGCTGCTCGACTACCTCAATGTCCGCTACTTCGTGACCGGTCCGGGACGCGAGCTCGCGCAACCTCGCTTCACGAAGATTTACGACGGCGCGGACGGCCGTATCTTCGAGAACCACGACGTCCTGCCGCGCTTCTACGCCACGCGCAATGTGGCGGTGGAGTGGGACATGAAGCGCTTCGTGCCGCGTCTGGCCGCGACCACCGACTGGGCGCACATGGCGGTGCTCGAGAATCTGCCGATCAAGGACGAGAGAATGCGCGCCGATCTCATCGCGCCGCACGGCGGCCCTGACGCTGCCGCCATCATCAACGCGGCCACCGGCGACGCCTACTCGATACACGTGACTGCCCCCCGGTACACTCTCATCGCCAGCAGCATCCCCTCGTGGCCGGGCTGGCACATTCGCGCCGATCGCAAGAGCATCGCGCCGCTGCGCATCAACGGCGCGTTCCTCGGATTTCTCCTTCCGCCCGGCGAGCACGACGTCCGCGTCTGGTACGCACCGTGGTCGTTCCGAATCGGCGTCGCCGTTTCGCTGATGACGATGATCGCGCTCGTCTACGCCGCCATTCGTCGCCGGATCGGTGAGCCGGATCACGGCGGCGCGGCCGAATTGCGGTAAAGTTGTCGCTCCAAGCAAACCCCCAACAGGAGAAAACATGCGCAAAGCTTTGTTCGCGATTGCTTCACTTACGTTGTTCGTCTCTTCGGCCTTCGCCGCGAAGCCGGTTCTGGCCGTGGCCGAGTTCCGCAACGACACCTCCGCAGGCTGGTGGTCCTCCGACGTCGGCAACGATCTGGCCGGCATGCTCGCCAACGAGCTCGCCGCGACCGAGAAGTTCAAACTCGTCGAGCGCCACAAGCTCGGCGCCGTCCTCGATGAGCAGGATCTGGCCAACTCCGGCCGCGTCAAGAAGTCGACCGGCGCGAAGCTCGGACAGATGACCGGCGCGCAGTACGTCGTCGTGGCCACGGTCAGCGCCTTCGACAACAAGACGCGCGAGACCGGCGGAGGCCTCAGCTTCCACGGCATCGGCCTCGGCGGAAAGCAGGAAGAGGCGTACATCGCCGTCGACCTGCGCGTCGTCGACACGACCACCGGCGAGGTTGAGTACACGCGCACCGTCGAAGCGCGCTCCACCGGCGGCGGCGTCGGCGTCAGCGTCTACCGCGGCGGTTTCGGCGGCAATCTCTCGAACTACGAGAAGACCCCGACCGGCAAAGCGATCCGCGCCGTGATCATGGAAATCTCCGACTACCTCGGATGCGCGATGGTCGACAAGGACGCCTGTCTCGACGAATACAAGGCGAAGGATCAGTCGCGCCGCGCCAAGACCAAGAAGTCGATCAAACTCGATTGATCGTTAGCTCGCTCTGACATGAAAAAGCGCCGCTTCTCAGCGGCGCTTTTTTGTTGTCCTCTACTCCAGCGTGATCCCCCCGTTTGCCGTCTCCAGTCTCATCTGACACGCGCCATTGCCGATCGTTCCGTTCAGCGAGTTGTCCGACTTCGACGTCATCAGGATCGGGATCGACGTGGTGATCGAACCGAAACTGGTGCGGGCGTCGACGTGATATCCGCCGTTCGACGGCACATCGAGTTTGATCGAGGCGAAGCTCGTATTCAGATTGATGTCGGAGCAGGCGCCGCGCAGATCGGAGACGGAGATCGATCCGTTCGCGTTTTCGACAGTAACGCGGCCGGCGATCGTTTTCAGCAGCACCGGCGCGAAGCTCGTGTGCACGCGCACGCCGCCGGACACGTCGGTCGCGGTCACGCCGCCGTTCGCGTTGTCGACGTCGAGCCTGCCTTTGATCAATTCCGCGCGTGCCAGTCCGAAGCGGGTATCGATGTTCAGATTGCCGCGAATGTCGACCGCCGTCACGTTGCCGTTTGCATTGGTGATGCGCGTCGATCCGTTGATGTCGCGGACGGAGATCGTGTCGAAGCTGCCGGTAATCGTGGCGCCGTTGCCGACGTGCGACCCTTCCACGCGTCCGTTGTTCGCCGAGATGACCAGGTCGCGTCCGATGTTCACGAACTCGGTCGCGTCGAATGAGTTTTTGATCGACGCTCGTCCTTTGATATCGCGCACGTCGACGCGGCCGTTCTGATTGTTCAGCTCCAGATCGCCGGAGACGTTCGCGACCGTCACGCTGGCGAAAGAGTTCACGATCGATGCGCCGCCGGTGACGTCGTGGAGATCAACCGAGCCGTTGCCGTTGCGGATGGAGACGTTGTGCGTATCGTTCGCGATGACGGAACCGAAGCGGTTGGTGATGCCGAGCATCCCGTCGACATTGGCGACGCGGATGTTCCCGTTTGCGTTCTGCACGGTCGTGTCGCCGGCGCTGTTCTCCACCATGATCGATCCGAACGAGTTCTCGACGCGCTGCGTGCCGCGGCTGTCGCGCAGAGTCACGTTGCCCTGAGCGTTCACGATCTCGCCCGCCGCGTGGATGCCCGTCACGTCGACGTTGCCGAATCGGTTGTGGATCAGGAGCGGTGCGTTGGCCGGCATGGTCACGTCGATGTCGACCGAGTACGACAGCGATACGTTGCCGTGGAAATGCATGTCGGGATACTCGGTGCGGATGGCGATCCCGTTCGCGGACGACGTCGATACCGTGACGTTGATGTCCTTGCCAATCTCGGAATCGGAGGCGCGAATCAGGGCATGGACGCGAACGTCGTTGCCGCTGCCGGCGTGCACCGTCACGGGACCCATCGAATGGTCGATGGAGATGCGGCCGCCCTGATACGTCTGCGTTCTGCTGAACGTGCGCTCGAAGCGGTCGGCGGCGTAGAGCGCCGGCGCCGTCACGAGCACCACGGCGGCGATGAGTGTCTTATTGATTCGAAGCATGACTGTTTTCCTCTCGCAGAACGTCCTGCAGCGTCCGCTGTTTTTCCGAATACATCGTCAGCAGTTGCGTGCGCAGGTAGGCGTTCTGCCGGTTCTTGTCGATGGCGGTCTGGCACTCGGCGATGGCGTCGTCGAGCATCAGCAGTTTCTCTTTGTAGCTGACCATGAGCGGCGTGGAAGGCTGATCGAGCTTCGCGGAGGCGAGTGTTTCGAGGTGATTGATGGCGTTCATGTGAGCCTTCTCGGCGCGCTCGACCTCATCGACCGCCGACATCTTCAGGATGTCGCGATCGAAGTCGGCAGCGTGCATACGCCGCTGCGCGATCCAGACGGTCGTGCCGAGGATGGCGAGGAGAAAGAAGGCGGCAGCGATCTGCCACACGCGCGTCCGCGTGCTGCGCCGTTCATTGCGGATGGCGCGCTCGATTCGAGGCCACAACAGGTCGTTGTCCCACGTCGCATGAAGGTCGCGCGCGGTTGACGAGATCTCGTTCCAATCAGCCAGCTTCTGCATGCAGGCCTCGCACGACTGCGCATGCCGCGCGGCGGCTTCGAGCGATAACTGGTCGCCTTCGAGAAGGAGATCGTCGAGTTGTTCACAGGTGATGGTCATGATGTCGCTGCTTTCTTCCACTGCTCCTGGAGCTGTTTCTTCGTTGAGAAAAGAATCCACTTCGAGTTCCCCTCGGTGATGTCTAGGATGCCGGCGATCTCGGCGTGGCTGAGGCCTTCGATTTCGAATAACGAGAAAACGGTCCGGCGCTGCTCCGGCAGGTCGTTGAGCAGCTTCCGCAACGCCATCCGCTTGACGTCATCAACTGCATGCGCCGGACGGACGTCGGCGACGAGCTCATCGATCGGCGTCTCCCGTATCCTGCGGCTGCGCTTCCGCAGCATGTCGTAACAGGTGTTGACGAGAATGCGGTACAGCCACGTGGTGAAGGCGGCCTCGCCGTTGTAGCTCGCCGCGGCCCGATGCACCTTCAGCAACGTCTCCTGCACCGCATCCTCGGCATCGGACCTGTTGCCGAGCTGGTTGTACGCGATCGATTTCATCCGTTCGCCGTGCTTGCGATAGATCGTCGCGAACACTTCCGAATCGCCGTCCGCGCACGCCCGCGCCAGGCGAAGGTCTTCTTCGCTCAAATGCGGCGTCGGTTGCGGTGCGATCGTCAGAGTCACAGGATTGGCGAAGTCTACGGCTGAGGCAACGGCGTCCATCGGTCTGACGGGATAGACGCCGGAAGGGAGGGGGAGGTTAGAAGGAAGGATCGTTGACGACGCCAGGAGATCCGTCTAACGTCAAGATGCGCCGGTGATGGACGCGCGAGTCAGAGAAGCTCAGATGGATACGCTACGGATTTAATCGACACCTCCGTCTTGGGCGGGTGTTTCGACATCGAATTCTCGACGTGGTCAAATGCGTTGATCGGCGATTTTCGAGCCGGCCGTTTGATTCCTCTGCTCTTCGATGTGACCGCGGCTGAGGTGGCGGAGGCCCCGCCGGCGGTGCGGGATCTGCATCAGGAGATGCTCCTTCTTGCCGGAGGGCTGCTGCCCGTAACGCAGAAAGTCGCGGCGCTAGTCGACGCCTACACAGCGAAGAAGATTCTGTCAGCGAGGATGGCCGCAGATATGACGCATATCGCTCTGGCTACGCTGGCGCAGGCTGACGCGCTCGTGAGCTGGAACTTCAAGCACATCGTACGTCTCGAGAAGATTCGTTTGTTTAATGCGGTCAACGTAGAATTGGGACATCAGCCCCTTAGCATCCGTTCGCCAAGGGAGGTAGCTACTTATGAAGACTACTGAGATTCGTGCCGTAGAGATGGTCCGACAAATTCGCGACCGTCATGCGCAATTGCTGACTGGTAAGACAACCCCGGAGATCATCGCGTTTTACCGAACCGCAGGTGAAGCCGCGGTTCAAGACGCCCGAGAGCGTGCGAAGCCTCGTCCGCGGAAAGTCGGCTAACCAAATCCGCCCTGGGGGCATTCGACCTTCAAACCAACATCAAGACTGATGGGGGACCGGCTGTCGGCAGGAAGTCTGGTGACTCATGATGTATGTGCCGGAACAAAGGCCGCGCGACTTGGCTGAAGAGCCGATCGAGCTCTGGCCGCTCGACGTACGGAGGTTGCTCCAGCGCGGCATCTAGAAAATCCTCGTCGAGAGTTCCGGCGATAGCGTCAAGCCAGTCCCACCTGTCCGACGAGGAATCGAGCGCCGAACTTTTTCTCTCATCCTTAGACATATGTCGCATGTTCCAGTCTAGCTGCAACTCACAACTCATCGATCGACTTGGGCCAGTCGCTGTGCAGCAGTTTTGACAGCGCGCGGTCGGCCAGGAGTTTGCCGCCGGTCTGGCAGCGGGCGCAGTAGTTCGTTTCGTTTTCCGAGTAGACGATGTGCTGGATCGGGGTGCCGCAGTCGGGACATGCTTTTCCGTAGCGGCCGTGGACGGCGAAATCGGGCCGGAACGCGGTGACTTTTTCGGGGAACTTTTCGGACGACTCCTCGCGCAGGCGATCCGTCCATTCCGTCAGCGTGCGGCGCGTCGCCACGTAGAGCCGCGCGATCTCCTCCTCGGAGAGGTTGGTCGTGAGCTGCACGGGCGAAAGACGGGCGCGGTGGAGGATCTCGTCGGAGTAGGCATTGCCGATTCCGCTGAAGACGTGAGGGTCAGTCAGCGTCCGCTTCAGCGTGTGGCGTTCGCGGGTGAGGGCGGCGTGGAAATCATCGAGCGAGATGTCCAGCGGCTCGATGCCGCCTGGATCGTGCGCACGGACAGCCTCCTCGCCGCGTTCGATGTGAATCGACGCTCGCCGCTTCGATCCCGCCTCCGTCAGCAGCAGCGTTCCGTTTGGAAAATCGAACGCGGCCAGTCCCAACTTGCCAGGGATCTTCGCGCCGGACGGCAGCCATTTGAAGCGGCCGGCGATCATCAGATGGATCACGACGAAGAGGTCGGATTCGAGGCCGATCACGATTCGCTTGCCGAGGCGGCGGACGGTGATGACGCGCTTGCCGGCCAGGTCGGACGGCGGCGGATCGACTGTCCGCAGAACGAACGGATTCCCGAGGCGGAGCTTGAGCAGCGGCTGATCGAAGACGCGTTTCGCGATCGCCTCGACGTATACGGTAACGTCCGGCAGCTCGGGCATTTGCGGGATTATCGCGGCTCCGTTCGCTTTTATCGATCCTACATGCGCAACACGCTCAGGATGCTACTCGGCGGCATCGCCGTCTGCTCGTTCTTCACGTGACGATCGGTGGCCGTGCAGCCGCGCGTCGACATTCCTTCCGCGCCGGTCGCGAGCGATGCGATTGTCATCCCCGTAGCCGGCGTCATGAAAGCGTCGTTGCGCGACGACTTCGACAACATTCACAGCGGCCATCCGCATCACGCGATCGACATCCTCGCGCCGCGCGGCACGCCGGTGCTTGCCGCGGTCGACGGCACGATCCGCAAACTGTTCGATAGCCGCGCCGGCGGTATCACGATCTACGAATTCGATCTGGCCAGGGAGCGGAGCTACTACTACGCGCATCTCGATTCTTACGCGGACAACGTCGTCGAGGGGATGCGCGTGCGGCAGGGCGACGTGATCGGCTACGTCGGTACGACCGGCAACGCGCCTGCGAACACGCCGCATCTGCACTTCGCGATCACCATTCTGCCGCCGGACAAAGCGTGGTCGAAAGGCGACGCGATCGATCCGTATCCGATTCTCGTCGCGCGCGGCGTCACGCGCTGACTACGAAACCCGCTTCAGCGCGTCGGCCACATCCTTCTGATTCGGATTGAGCTTCAGCGACGTTTCGAAGCTCGTCTTCGCCTCGGCTTTCTTCCCCTGCTTTTCGAAAAGTTGTCCGAGCCAGTAGTGGGCGCGGGCGTGCGGCGGTTCGTCAGGCTTCGGCGTGTAGGCGAGGTACTTGCGCAGAGCTTCTTCGCCATGGGCGTAGTTTGAATTTGCGAGGACCGCGCCTTGTCCGAGCCGGAAGTAAACCGGCATATACGTTGGCTCAACTTTGGCGGCGGTTTCGAACTCGTCGACGGCCGCCTTGAAGTTTTTCGCGACGATGTAGGAGACGCCGAGGTCGATGTGGGCGCGCGCAGACTTCGGGTACTCGCGAACCTCGGCTAAGTACTCATTGTGCGCCTCGTCCGCTTTCTTCTGTTGCGTGTAGATGAACGCGGCGGCGCGGTGCGCCATGAGCGGATCGCGCTTCTTGATCTCGGCCGTTTGCGCGAACGCCTTGTCGAAACTGCCGCCGGCGATGCCCGGAGCCATCGCGTAAAACTGCACCAGTCCGAAGCGGGGCTCGGTAAGGTTGGGATCGAGCGCGACGGCTTTTTCGAATTCATCTTTCACTTTGCCGGCGAGCGACATCTGGCCGAAGATGCCGGCCTTCTGCGCCTGTGAACCGTATGCGGTGCCGAGGAGGTAGTGCGCTTCGGCGCTGTTCGGACTTTGCGCGACGGCCTTCTCGAGCAGTTTCGCGGCGGCATCCGCGTCGTTGCGGTTCATGGCCGCGCGGCCCTGATCGATCAGCGAGGTTTCCGCGAGCAGAGGAAGGGCGATGAGCGCAACAAGGACAGCCAGAATTGAACGCATGAACCCTTGTACGCGATTTGCGTAGGAGAGGTTTCGCTCGGCTAGAATGCCGGCTCTTTTCGATGACTGAAGCGACGATCGAAGCCCGCGCCACGATTCCGATTTACGACGCGACCGCGCTCAGCGCGGCGGCCGCGGGGGCGTTGGCCGAGGCGCGCCGGCGCCTGGCGGTCATCGAGCGGCTGCCGCTTGAAGCAGTTTCGCCTGAGTCGGTGCTCGACGCATGGGATGGCATCGCCATGATGATCGAGGATGCGTACGGCCCGATCTCGCTGCTCAACAGCGTCCATCCCGACGCCGGCGTGCGCGATGCCGGCGACCGCGCGCTGATCGAAGAGTCGGTGTTCCTGACCGAGCTGTTTCAGAACGAGCAGCTCTACGAGCGCGTCCGCCGCGTCGTGCCGCGCACGAATCCGCAGAAGCAGTTGCAGAAGGACTTGCTCGAAGCGTTCGAAGACAGCGGCGTTTCGCTGGCGCCGGAGAAGCGCGATCGCTTCAAGGCAATCTCCGAGCGCCTTACGGAGCTGGCGCAGGAGTTCAGCAAAAACATCCGCGAGAACAAGACCGTCGTCACCTTCGCGCCCGAGGAGTGCGACGGATTGCCGCTGTCGTATATGGAGCGCGTGCCGCGCGATGAGCACGGCAACATCGCGGTCGGCTTCGACTACCCGGATTACGTTCCGTTCATGTCGAACGCGTCGAATGCCGAGGCGCGGAAGCGGTACTACGTCGCGAACATGAATCGCGGCACCGACCGTAATCTCGAAATCCTCGATGAGATTGTCGCGCTGCGGAAAGAGATCGCCGATTTGTACGAAGTGCCGAGCTTCGCGCACTACGTCACCAAGCGGCGCATGGTCGAGAACCCGGAGACCGTGACGCACTTTCTCGAGGAAGTGAAGAACGGCGTCTTCGAGGCGGAACTGAGCGATCTGCGGCAGCTCGCGGCGTTGAAAGCGGAACTGACCGGAACGCCGGTCGAGCAGGCGAAGATCGAGCGGTGGGACGTCGTCTACTACCGCGAGCGATTGCGCGAACGGCGCTACGCCGTCGACCAGGAAGAGCTGCGCCAATACCTCCCGACGCTTCCGACGCTGCACTGGATGCTCGACATCACGGAGCGGCTTTACGGAATCGCGTTCAGTTCCGCAACCGTGCCCGTGTGGCACGAAGACGTGATGTATTACGACGTCGATGACGCCGCGACCGGCGAGCGCATCGGCGGCATCTATCTCGATCTCTATCCGCGCGCCGACAAGTACAAGCACGCCGCCGCGTGGCCGGTGCGGGGCGTGTCGCTCAAGGCGGGGCGGAAACCGATCAGCGTCCTGGTCACGAATTTCGACCGCGTCGGACTGACGCACAGCGAGCTCGAAACGCTGCTGCACGAGTTCGGACACGTCATGCACGGCGTGCTTTCGCAGACCGAGTACAACCAGCACTCAGGCACCAGCGTCGAGCGCGATTTCGTCGAGGCACCGTCGCAGATGTACGAGGAGTGGGCGAGCCGGATGGAGAGCCT
>DATART010000348.1:0-16114 GCA_036264035.1 Thermoanaerobaculia bacterium
GGAGCGCATCCTCGAATACCTGGCCGTGCGCAAGCTGAAGGGGACGAAGATGAAGGGCCCGATCCTCTGCTTCGTCGGCCCTCCCGGCGTCGGCAAGACGTCGCTCGGGCGCTCGATCGCCCGCGCCCTCGACCGCAAGTTCGTGCGCATCTCCCTCGGCGGCGTGCGCGACGAGGCCGAGATCCGCGGCCATCGCCGCACGTACGTCGGCGCGCTGCCTGGCCGCATCATCCAGGGCATCAATCAGGCCCAGACCTCGAACCCGGTGTTCATGCTCGACGAGGTCGACAAGATCGGCGCCGACTATCGCGGCGATCCGTCATCGGCGTTGCTCGAAGTGCTCGACCCCGAACAGAATTTCTCGTTCCGCGATCACTACTTAGGCGTGCCGTACGACCTTTCGAACGTCATGTTCATCGTCACGGCCAACGTGCTCGACACGATCCAGCCGGCCTTCCTCGACCGCATGGAAGTGATCCGCCTCTCCGGCTACACGGACGAGGAGAAACTGTCGATCGCCAAACAGCACCTGATCCCGAAACAGATGGAGGAGAACGGGATTAAGGAGACGCCGGTGGTCTGGACGGATTCCGGAATCATGCGCGTCATCACCGGCTACACGAAGGAAGCCGGCCTGCGCAATCTGGAGCGCGAGATCGGCACGATCTGCCGCAAGATTGCGGTGCAGGTGGCGGGCGGCAATCAGCAGGAGAGCTATCGCATCACGGACGCCTCGGTCGAAAAATACCTCGGGCCGATGAAGCATTTCGCGGAGGAGTTGCTGGAGCGCGATCAGGTCGGCGTGGCCACCGGATTGGCGTGGACCGCGGTCGGCGGCGACATCCTCTTCATCGAAGCGCTGGCGGTGAATGGCAAGGGGAAACTCGTCCTGACCGGTCAGCTCGGCGACGTGATGAAGGAGTCCGCGCAGGCCGCGCTTACCTACGCGCGCGCGCATGCGGACGAGCAGAATATCCCTGCCGACTACTTCGAAACGCACGACATCCACATCCACGTCCCGGCCGGCGCCATCCCGAAAGACGGACCGTCCGCCGGCATCACCATGACCAGCGCGATCATCTCGATGATCACCGGGCGTCCGGTGAAACGGAACGTGGCCATGACCGGCGAGGTGACGCTGCGCGGCGACGTGCTGCCGATCGGCGGCGTGAAGGAGAAAGTACTGGCCGCACGTGCGGCGAAGATCAACACCATCATTCTGCCGAAGCTCAATGAGCGCGATCTCATCGATGTCCCCGAGCCGATCAAGCGCGACATGCAGTTCTACTTCGTTGAGCACGTTGAAGAGGTGTTGAAGATCGCCCTTCTCGACCGCAACGCCGCCGACCAGAAGACGACCGAGCGTGTCGGCCGCGAATCGAAACCGCTCGCCGAGCCGGAGCCGGCCGCGCCGGTGGCCGAGGTGCCGGTCGCACAGCCGGGGTAGGCGCGACGTTGAATCAGTCCGTACGTTTCCGTCGGCGAAGCCGGCGTAAGGTCCGTAGCCCACGCTTTCAAGCGTGGGTAATCGATGGCGGTTGTTCAGTCGCGAGCCCGCCTTGGCGGGCGAGAGAATGCTTTCCTTCGCCCGTTGAAACGGACTCCGAGGTTCGCGCGAACTAAAAACCCCCAGCTCAAAGCTGGGGGCTACGGCTCTCACGACGGCTACGCCGCCCGGCGTCTTTTCGATAGAATCGCCCGCCATGGCCGACAATCCGCGCGAGCATGTGACCGACAAAGGCTTCTGGGACGGCGGCACCGCCGGACACGGGATGAACAAGGAGTCGTCCGGGCGCGCCAGCGGGTATCCCGGGAAACGGTCGCGGTCGAAGATGGGATCGCGCAGCGACATCGAGTTTCCGGAATCCGAAGACGCGCCCAAAGAATAGATCCGCATCGCGCGGCGCAACGTAACTCAGACGCCGCGCATGATCGCCGCAATGGATACGAGCTTCGAACCCAGCTCGCTGCTGCCAGCCGTCGCCCACGGCGATATGGCCGCGTTCGAACAGCTCTACGACCGCCACTCCTCCACGCTCTATGCCCTCCTTCTGCGCATCCTCAGCAACGCTGACGACGCGCAGGAGGTGTTGCAGGAGACGTTCGTGAAGGCGTGGACGAACGCGAAGATGTTCGACGCCGTTCGTGGAAGCGACGTGGCCTGGCTGATCTCCATCGCGCGCAGCCGCGGCATCGACCGCCTTCGCTCGCGAAAAATCCGCGGTGATCGCGAAGACGAGGCCGGACGCGAACTGTCGGGAAGTTTCGGCTTCATCGACAAGCGCACCGGTGCGGATGACGCAATTCAATCGGAAGAACGCAACGCCGTCCGCGAGGCACTGGCTGAATTGCCGGAAGCGCAGCGGGTGGCGCTGGCGCTGGCGTACTTCGAAGGATTGTCGCAATCAGAGATCGCCGAACGTCTCGGTGAACCGCTCGGCACGATCAAAACGCGCATGCAACTCGGGATGAAAAAACTGCGCGAGCGGCTGAAGGCGTTCCGATGATCGCTCACGAACAATATGACGCGATTGCCGCGCTCGACGCCATCGGCGCCGCAACAGGCGATGAGGCCAATGCGCTCGTTGCGCATCTGCCGTCATGTCCCGATTGCCGGCGCGCCCGCGACGAGTACGGCGAAGCCGCCTCGCTGCTGGCGCGCGATCTCGATCCGGTGACGCCGCCGCCGCGGCTGCGCGATCGCATTATCGCTGCTACGGAAACCGGCAACGTCATCGACGCGCGCGATCGATTCAACAGCAGCCGCTGGTGGATGGCGGCCGCGGTCGTTTTTCTGGCGCTGTGGGGATGGCGCGAGTTATCGGTCCGCGTCACGCGCGAAAAAATCAACAGCAGCGAAGCGGAAATCCGGCGTTTGGCCGGGCAGAATCAGTTTCTCGCCGCACGCAATGAGAAGCTGAGCGCGGAGATGGCTTCGCTGGCCTCGCGCGACACGCGCACCATCGCGCTCACCGGCCAGCAGGTCTCGCCGTCCGCGTCCGCGAAAGTCTTCCTCGAACCGCAGCAGCGCCGCGCCGTCGTTTTCTTCTACAACCTCCCCGCAAACGCTGCCGACAAGAGCTACCAGCTCTGGATCCTTCGAGGCGATCAGCCGAAACCGCAAAGCGCCGGCGTCTTCGACGTGACAAAGTCCGGCGCGGCGTCGATCTCGATCGAGAACCTTCCGCTGGCCACCGAAATCAAAGGCCTGGCCGTGACGCTGGAACCGAGAGGCGGCGTCGCGCAGCCGACGAACACGAACTTCTTCGTTGCAGGCAGCACATGAAACTCGATCCCACAACCACCGCCCTCATCGTCATCGATCTGCAGCGCGGCATCGTGGCGCGGCAGGCTGCGCCGTATTCCGCATCCGAGGTTGTCGACCGATGCGCCAAGTTGGCCGACGCGTTCCGCGAACAGAATGCGCTGGTCGTCCTCGTCCATGTCGCCTTCGCGGACGATCGCGAACGGCTCAAGCCCGAAGCCGACAGTCCTGCGCCGTCCGGCCCGTTGCCGGCGGACTGGAGCGACATCGTGCCGGAGATCGGACCGCGCGACGGCGACATCGTCATCACCAAGCGGCAGTGGGGCGCGTTCTACGGGACCGCGCTCGATCTGCAGCTGCGGCGGCGCGGCATCCGCACGCTCGTCTACGGCGGCATCGCCACGAACTTCGGCGTGGAGTCGACCGCGCGCGACGCGTACGAGCGCGGCTTCGAACAAGTATTCGTCGAAGACGCGATGTCCGGCCTGACCGCCGAAGCGCATCAGTTCGCGATCACGACGATCTTCCCGCGCATGGGGCGCGTTCGGTCAACCGACGACGTTCTCGCCGCAATCACAGCCCGATGATGTTGTAGCCGCCGTCGACGAACATCACCTCGCCGGTGATGCCGGCGGACATCGAGGAGAGCAGGAAGAGCGCGGCGTTGGCGATCTCCTCGAGCTCCACGTTGCGGCGCAGCGGTGCGCGCTCGGCGTGATGCTTGAGCATCCCCGTGAATCCCTTGATACCGCGCGCGGCGAGCGTGTTGACCGGGCCGGCGGAGATGGCGTTGACGCGGATGTTCTTCGGTCCCAGATTCGCGGCGAGGTAGCGGATGGAGGCTTCGAGGGAGGCCTTGGCCACACCCATCAGGTTGTAGCCCTCCACTGCTTTTTCCGCGCCGTAGTAGGTGAGAGCCAATACTGCTCCGCCGCCCGATTTTTCGAACAACGGCAATGCCGCGCGCGTGAGGCCGACCAGTGAGTAGGCGGAGATGTCGTGCGCGGTTTTGAATCCGTCGCGCGAGGTGTTGACGAAGTCGTTCTCCAGATCCTCGCGCGGCGCGAAGGCGACCGAGTGGACGAGCGCATCGAGTCCGCCGAACTTGTCGCCGACTTCGCGAAAGACGGCGTCGATCTCGGCGTCGCTCGTGACGTCGCACGGCAGGATGACGGAGTCGGGCATGGCCGCGCAAAGCTCTTCGACATTCGCCTTGAGCCGCTCGCCCTGGTACGTGAAGGCCAGCCGCATCCCTTCGCGCGAGAGCGCCTGCGCAATGGCCCAGGCGATGGAGCGTTTGTTGGCGACGCCGAAAACGATCCCGGTCTTCCCTTGCAGCAGCGGCATGCGTGTCCCCTTCGCGATCGGATCATAGCAAGTGGCCGTCGAAACGAGTTAAACCCAAGATCGAATGCGGCGTACAGGCTTAAATATGCGATAACACCATAGATGTGATATATGCTCGCGTCATGCGAAAAACAGCGCTGCTTCTCTGCCTCGTCGCGGGATCGTTGTTTGGCGCCGAGGTTCGCGTCGACCAGCCTGTCGCGCCGGTGCAGCTCGGCGCCGCGCCGGCGCGGCAGGAATGGGCACGTGTCGCCTCGGGCGGGACGACCTTTTTCGCCGTCTGGCGAACGCGCACCGCGTCGAAAGTCGTCATCGGCGGCGGTCGAATTTCTCCCGATGGAGCGCTGCTCGATCGCCCCAGCATCCTGATCGCATCCGGCACGACAGCCACACTCGGATACCCGGACGTCATTTTCGTCGGAGAACGATTTCTCGTCGTCTATCAATCAGGAACGTCTATCCTCACCCGCTGCTTTTCACGCGACGGAGAGCCAGTGGATCCGCAACCGCAGGTGATCCGCAATGCCGCCGTGTTCGCGCCGCTGGCGACGAACGGGAAGAACGTGTTTCTTGCGACGGCCCGGGACCACTTCCTGCTGCTCGCGCCCAACGGTTCACCACTTGGCGCCGGGCACACCATTCCGAACGCCGGTAGCGGCTCAATGTCCATTGCATCGAACGGCGACCGCTATCTGATCGCCTATACCAACGCGCCGGATGGATCGTTGCACGGAACGTTTGTGACCGTTGACGCGGATGGCGGGTTTCTGCTTTCGCGGCCGATCCAGCTTCCGGACGATCTCTTCCCGAGAAGCGTTACAGCGACGTCGAACGGATCTTCCTTCCTGATCGCCATGGCTACTAACGGCCCCGTCGGATGCGTATTCGTCGACGGGGCCGGCAATGCGGGCGCGCTTCGCCGGCTCGACAGTCAACCTGGTCACGGAGTGGCCGCCAGTTGGACTGGCAGCGAATACACGCTGGCGTGGCCACGGACCCTTTCTACGGCCACGAGCGTAAGCGGCCACGACATCGTTGCCGCAAGAGTAGACGCGGCCGGTGTACCGCTCGATACGACGCCATACGTAATCGCTTCCATGCAGAACGGCCGGTACGGTGCGGCGTTCGCGAGCGCATGGAATGGACAGGACACGATCGTCATCACCAGCGACGACGACGGCGACTTCAGCGATTGGCACACGAGAGGAACGATTTTCAAGTCGCTGCCGCAGCTCGATTCGGAACCGGCGAAGCGGCGGCGATTCCCCATCGCCAGCTCCGCGGCCGAGCAGGCCGGAGCCTCGATCGCTTCGAACGGCACGCTGTCTCTCGTCGCGTGGCGCGAAAGCACCGGACTCGATCAAGCGGTCGTCCGCGCCGCGTTCATTGCCGCCGATGGACAGCTTGGCGCTCCGATCGACCTCGGCGAAGCAGGTTCACAAACAACTACCGCCACCGCGTCGAACGGCCGCGACTTCCTCGTCTCGTACCACGATACGCTCTACCGTCTCGTTGCCCGTCGCGTGACTTTGGAGGGAGTGCTGGATCCCACTCCCATCGTCCTCCACCTGTACGGAACACCTACAGATGCGATGGCTGCCGCATGGAGCGGTCAAGCGTATGTGGTGGCGGAGGGAGGAAACACGGTAACGGTCTCCAGCGTCACCGCCGACGGCGCTCCGGTTATCTGGCGGCGCGTCAGTGATGTGGCGAATCCGGACACGGTTGCCATCGCCTGCGCGGAGGGCGGATGCGATGTCACATGGCACATTGCCGATTTTCAGTGCGTCGTCCTTTGTGCTTCTCCCGGTCCGAATGACGCGTTCGAGCGTACCGATCCCCTGGGGAATCACATTTCGCAGGTGCCGCTGGCCTCCGCCGAAACACCGGCGCTTTCAATTCCATTGACGAAAGCGACGTCCCTCTTCGTCTACTCGATCGGCAAGTCCATGTTCGCGGGACGGATTACCGAGGCGGGCGTGGTCCTGGACCCGCCGCAGATCAACGGCGGCAAACTCATCATGACCAGCGAGACCGCGTTCGCCCTCCAGCCGTTGGCCGTCGTCTATGGCGGTCTCTATTTCATCGAGCCGGACAGTGATGCGGCTGGCCGCCTTTACTGGACTCGCATCGACCCTGCGCCAACTCCTCGTGTAACGTCGTTGATCAACCTGCACGAGACCGTCACGCTGCCGGTGACGATCACCGCGTCGGCGCGCAATACCTACGCCGTCTACAGCCGCGGCGAAGAGGATGCGACGTTGATGGCGCCACGGCTGTTTCTGCGAACGCTGGCCTCCCCCGATCCGCAGACGTCGCCGGTTCGGCGCCACGCGGCGCGCTGAAAGGTCACCCCGCCATCGGCAGGTGGGAGAAGTACGTCTGCGCGGTGCCGCACTCGCGGCAGAGGAAGTGCAGCGTGTCGCGGCGCGTCCAGGGGTTGGGCGTGTCGCAGACGGTGCAGAGCGTTTCCTGCTGCGGAAACGGACGTTCGCAATGATCGCAGGCCACGGCGTTACCGGTGGCGTTCACATCATCTTCGCAGCTGACTTCGCTGCAGCTCGGACAACGCCAGCAAACAGCCATCGTTAATTGTACGCGATATTAGCACGTAAAAACCGGTGACGCCGTACTCATTCGTCCCGTTCGCCAGGGAGCCGAAAAGTGGCGAACGATTTTGCAGCCATCAAACGCTTTCGCCGCCGGCGAAGCTGACCGTCAGCATTACGCCGCACATGAAGGGTCCGAATAGGCCGTGGCATGTCGACCTCTCGCGAAAAGTCCCGTATACGACATATAGCCATAATGTGAAACAGACCGAGGCGGACGAAGCCGGCAATGTCGATTTCGACGAACTGCAGCCCGGTTCGTACAGCGTTGCCGTTCGTGACTCGGCCGGGACGGTATTTGCGAAGGAGACGGTCGAGGTCGACGACAGGCCGCCACCGCTGTTCATTCGTATCGCGGCGATCCCAATGCGTGGACGGCTCAGCGCCGGAACGGCGGGAATCAAGGCGCGTATCAGTTTTTCGACGACTCACGGCCAGTCGCTGGCGGTTCATTCGAACGACGACGGCGACTTCACCGCGCTGCTGCCCGCGGAAGGAACGTGGCACGTCGAAGCGACGTTGCCGTCGCAGCAGGAAGTGACCTTCGCGGACGTGGACATTCACCGCCGCGATACGGAGGAGTTTGCGCGTGTCGATCTCGAACTGCCGCCGGGCCACGTGGAAGGACGCGTGATCGACGAAAAAGGAGATGGCGTCAAAACGGGTGTGCGATTGACGCGCAAAGGAACCGATGAGACCGCGACGCTCAGCGAGGATGACGGTCATTTCTCACTTGTCGGAGTGAAGACCGGCGACGTCATCCTGGAGGCCGGTTCGGCGGAGATGGATTCAGGTCCTGTTCCCGTCACAATCGCTGATGACACGCCGCCCGTGACCCTCACGGTGCACAAGACCCGCAAATTGAAAGGCTGGATTTCTACACCCTCCGGTTATCCGGTGGCGGGAGCGACGATCTGGTTCTGGTGGGAAGGTGGCTTGCGCGGCCAGGCGATGAGTAATCCATCGGGCCTGTTCGAATTTTCCTATCCTCCATCGGCGTCTTTGATCGATCTGCTCGTCGTGGCTCCGGACGTGCCTGTAAAGATGCTGCGGCTCACCCCTCCCGCATCCGACGAGAAAATTCATCTCACCACGTCCGCGACACCGGGCCGGTTCATCATTCATCTTCCTCCGAGCACGCCGCCGTTGCCGACGGTCTCGAACGGAGGCGTTACGGCGTCGCTGATGCTCATCATCAAACCGAGCACCATTGGCGGCGCGCGGCCGTCGGGCTTCACCCAGGAAGGGATGATGGTGGCTGTCGATCCCGGTCAGTACACGGTTTGTATGAAGGACCATTGCTCGACGGTGGACGTGGCGCCGGGAGCTCAGGTCAGAGTGGACGCGAGCAAATGAACATACTGCTAAGTCTCTTCTTGCTGATCGCCGCGCCCGAACGGCCGGGATATCTGGATTCAGTTTCACGATTCATTCGGACGCCGGCTCGCAGTGGCTCATCGTGCGCGTGGTCGTGCCGAACGGTCCCGCCGCGAACGCCGGCCTTGCTCCGATGGACGTCGTCACGGCGATCGACGGCAAGCCGCTTCACTTCCGTGATGATCTCGAATTTCTCGATTTTCTGGCCACCGTACATCCCGGCCAGCGCTTGCGATTGTCCGTGATCCATAAGCAGCAAAAATCGGTTCGGACGATTCAGGCCGGCGTGATGCCCGATGATGCATGGGAGCGATCACGGATCAATCGCCAGATGGCCACGCGACGCCGCGCGCAGAGTCCATAGTGGCCGCACTCCTCACCGGCACGTGCCGCAATCGCAGAAGCGGCGCAGGTTCTCATACGTCCAGATGCCGTAGGTGTGACCGTCCATCCAGTTCGGCTGCAGCGCGTAGTTGCCGATCGGGATGACGCTCTCGATCTGGAACGATGCGGGCGTGTAGCGCGCGGGCGGTCCGGACGACATGCGGCCGAAGAGGTCGGGCTCGCCGGAGCACGCGGCGCAGGGGCAGGCGCGGCGCAGCGCTTCGAGCGGATAGTATGATTCGTGGCCGTCGTCCCAAACGACCGCAAAGAGATCACCGACTACCTGGAACGACGCGGGCCGCATGCCGACTTACAAGCTCACGATCGAGTACGAGGGAACGCGGTACTCGGGCTGGCAGGCGCAGGGTAACACGCCGAAAACGATCCAGGGGCACCTGCTCCGCGCCGCTACGCAGGTCCTCGGCGATTGCGACATCGGCGGCGCCGGGCGCACCGATTCAGGCGTTCACGCCGCCGCGCAGGTCGCGCATCTGCGCGCGCACAAAACCGTCGATCCGCTGCTGCTCTCGCGCAAAATCAACGACCTGCTACCGCATGACATCAGCATCGTCGCGGCCTCGCGCGCGAACGATCGTTTTCACGCGCGGCACGACGCCCTCTCGCGCGTCTACCTCTACCAGATCGCCACGCGCCGCACCGCGTTCGCCAAGCCGTTCGTCTGGTGGATCAAGGATCGGTTGGATGTTAAAAAAATGTCCCGCGCCGCGGCGTTGCTGGAAGGCCGCCACGACTTCAGCGCCTTCAGCGACAAGCGCCTGAAGGAGGAAGACTCGCGGATCGTCGTCGTCGAGCGATGCGGACTGATTGCGGATGGCGATCTGATTCTCTTCCGCATTGAGGCCTCGCACTTTCTCTGGAAGATGGTTCGCAAGCTGACCGCGTTTCTGGTCGAGATCGGCCGCGGAAACGCCACACCCGAGGAGATGGCGGCGAGGCTCGACGCGAATGCGGCGAATGTCGAGCCGACCGCGCCGCCATCCGGACTCTTTCTCGAAGCGGTCACCTATCGCGGCGAGACGTTCGATCGGCCGCTGGAACCGATTGTCCCGGTGATCCGCCGATGAGCGAACGCGATCTCATTGCCCGCATCCGCGAGCTGTTTCCGCGCACCGGCGACGATGCCGCCGTCATCGGCCGTCAGGTCATCACCAACGACGTCCTCGTCGAGAACGTTGACTTCACGCGTGCGATCCCGCTGCGGCTGGTCGCGCGCAAGAGTCTCACGATCAATCTCTCCGATATCGCGGCCATGGGCGGACGGCCGCGCTACGCGATCGTCGCGATCGGATCGCCCGCCGAAAACGATGTAGCGGCATTCATCGAGGAGCTGGCGATCGCCGCGAAAGAGAACGACGTCGAGATCATTGGCGGCGATCTTTCCCGATCCGAGATTCTCTTCATCTCCGTCACGCTCATCGGCGAAGCGAGTCAGCCTATTCTGCGCAGCGGTGCGCGGCGCGGCGACCGCGTATACCTCAGCCGTCCGATCGGCGGCGCCGCGGCGGGACTGTCGCTGTTGCAGCGCGGAACGGAAGGCGCGGACTACGCGGAACGGGAGTTCATCGAATCAGCGAAGCGCCGTCATCTCGAACCGGAGGCCGAAGTCGCCCTCGGCAGGAAACTTCCGGGCGTCGCCACGAGCTGTATCGACATCTCCGACGGTTTCTCGACCGACCTTCACCATCTCTGCGACGCGTCGAACGTCGGGGCGCTCATCGACGGCGATCGCATTCCGCCGTTCCCCGATCTCCCGCGCTTCGGCCCCCGCCTCGGCATCAATGTTCGCGACGCAGTGCTGCACGGAGGCGAGGAGTATGCGCTGCTCTTCACCTCACCCCTCCGCGAATCGGAGTTGAGCGCGCGTGTGGGACGGCCGGTTTACGCGATCGGACGAATCACGCAGGAGCGTGACGTACGGATCAATGGAGAGTTGCTCGATCCGCGTGGCTTCGATCACTTCGCGTGAAGAGCTTTCCACCACAAAGACACAAAGATCACAAATGGTTTTTCTTCGTGTTCTTTGTGCCTTTGTGGTGATTACGCTTTTCGTGGATTCGCAAGGTTCGACGCCACCGCGCACAGAAACGCACTGACGCCGAGGGTCGTCCGCACCGCGTGCGCGCGCGACCAGTTCTTCGCCAGCGATTGCGAGCGGTCGCTCGGATAGTCGGTCGGCGCTTGACCATCCAGCTCCTTGTTGATCGGCACCGTGACCATGATCGTCGCCGCGAGGACGCCGGCGAGGCTGATCGCGGCGGCGGCATCGAGAACGCGTTTGACCGGCTTCACGCCGCGCGAGCCGACGGCGAGCGTGACCGCCGTCCCGAGCGCGACCGGGCCGATGGCGTTGAAGTAATTCGTCGCGTCAGTCAGTGCCGCGATCGCGCGGACACGATGGTCGCCGTGCTGCGGCAGCTCGTGGCGCCATCCCGGTACGAGCGCCTGATCGCCGAAGCCGAGGGAGCCGGCCAGCAGACCGGAGGTGGTCAGATTGACGAAGCGGAGCACCGATTCAAGCGTGTTATTCATCATGGGCGAACGTCTTCCAGTTGTTTGATGCGTGTCACGATGTCGCGATAGTTCGTATTCAAACTGTAGACCTCCACGAACGCCTTTTGCGCATTTTCCGTGTCGCCGACCTCGACGTATGCGGAGCCGAGGTCGTAGAGCAGGCCAACGTGTTCCTCTTTGGTGATCTCCGGCATCTCCAGCCCTTTGCGATACCACTTGATCGCGAGTTGGGGCATGCCCTTTTCGAGAAAGCAGAGGCCGAGCATCGACGCGCACTCGACGGCGCGCATCGGATCCTTGGATGCGAGCTGGAACTCGCCGATGGCTTCGTCGATCAGGCCCATTTCCTTGTACGCGATGCCGAGGTTGTAGTGCGTGTCGTAGTCCTCGGAATCCAGTTGTTGCTCGACACCCTTCTTGAACTCCTTGAAGATCTCTTCGAGCGACTGCTCCTCTTCACTGAGAGAGACTTCTTCCGATTCGTCCTCCAGCTCCGACTCCAGTTCGGCGGCCAGATCGAAAAAATCGTCCTCGTCCGCGAAGAGATTCTCCTCGTGGACCGGAGGGGGAGGCGGCGGCGCGGCTGCACGCGGCGGGGGAGGGGGCGGAGGCGTGAAGAAATCTTCGTCGTCATCAGGAAGAGCGGAAAGGAGTTCGCTCTCGATTTCGTCGCGGGAGAGGACGGCAGGCGCGAAGGCGTCCGGCGCCGGCGAGGGAGCGGCTGTGATTGACGCCATCGCGGCGTCGTAGCGTGTGCGGCGATCGGCGACGGCGCTGTTTGCGGGAAAAAGCACCGCCAGTGAGTCGAGTTTCTGGCGCGCCTCATCGAACAGCTCCTGCTCGATGTAGAAATCGAGCTCGCGAAGCTCCTCGGCCGAGGGCGCGTCGACGAACGGCTGAGGCGCAAAAACCGGCTGCTCGAACTGTTGATCGATTGCCGCATCAAACGAGAGTTCTTCGATCGCAGGTTCGTCGAATGTCAGCGCCGGCTCCGATTCGAATGACAGCGGCGTGGCCGCCGGCTCCGGCTCTGGATGCGGCGCGTCAAACGAGAACGCCGGCTCGGGCTCGATGGCGGGCATGTCGAATTCGAGTGCGCCACTGTCGAGGTCAAAGCTCAGTTCCTCCTCGATCTCGACCGGCTCCGCGATGGCGCGCTCCATCGTCGGGGCGACCGGCTCGGGCAGCTTTGGCGCCGGCGGAAGGAGCGAGTGACCGCGCATCATGAACTCGTCCTGGATATTGGCGATCGCCGCGGTGTCGTCCTTTTCGTGGAGGATGACCATGTATTGATTGGCAGCGGCGCGGGCGCCATCGACGTCGCCGTCGTCGAGCAAAAGCCGGTAGAGCTTTTCGTGGGCACCGAGATGCCGCGGCGCGCGCTCGATGATTGCGCGCAGGTGCTCCGTGGCTTTTTCCGTCAGCCCGTACTTGGCGAAAACCTCGGCCTCGGTGAGATGTTCGGTGATGAAGTCGAGATCCTCGCCGCCATCCTCGGCATCGAGATCAGCCGCTGCCAGCTCCACTGCCGACTGCATGCGGGACAACGTCGGCGTTCGCGTGGCGGGCGGCGGCGGCGGAGGGGGAGCGATGGGCGGCGGAGCTGGTGGCGGCGGCTCGAAGCCACTGTCGAGATCTGCGTTGAGATCGAGTTCCAGCGGCTCCGAGGCATCGAGATCGAGAGAGAATGTGGGGCCTTCATCGAACGAATCGAATGAGGGGACCGGTTCGTCGATCTCCATCGACAGCGGTGCGGCCGGAGCCTCGGGTTGCGGCGGCCGGGCGGGCATTGTGTCGTTGCCGCCGATTTGCGTCCGGACGAACTGCAACTTCGTCCGATGCTGCGCGTTCTGCGGCTCGCGCTGGATCAGCTTCTCGAGCACTTCCGCGGCATTTTCGAATCGCCCACTGGCTACATGTGCCTCGGCCAGGCTGCTCATCGCGGAGAGGATGTTGGTCTCCTCGTTGAGGCGCGAATAGAGCGCGACGAGGCGCTCCAGCGTGGGAGCGTGGCCGGGATCGACGCGGAGGATGCGGCTGAGCGCTTCAACTGCTGTCCCGCGCTCCCCGCGTCCCAGCGCTTTCTCAGCGATCGTTGACAGCATCTCGAGCGCGCCGTCGGTGTTGCCGATACGGAGGTAGAGGTCGGCGAGCGCCTCGCGGACGCTGACGTCGTTCGCGTCGCGCGCGAGGGCGCGCTCGAGCGTTGCGCGAGCGCCGGGCGTATCGCCTTTCGCCAGCAGGATGCGGCCGTGGATCGAGAGCAGCCGCGCGTTGTCCGGAGCTGACTCCAGCGACGTCTGCACGATCTGGATGGCGTTGTCGTAATCCTTCGCTTCGACCAGCGCGGTGACGAGCGACTCCACCAGTTCGATGTTGCTCGAGTCGATCTTCAGCGCTTTCTTGAAGACCTGCACCGCCTCGTCGAGCATGCCGCGCTTGAGCAGCATCCGTCCGACGCGGTCGTACTCTTTCAGTGCGTCCTTGGTCTGGTTGTTCTGGGAGTAAAGGTCGGCGAGCTTGACGTGGACGTTGATCGAATTCGGATCGAGCTCCGAGATTTTCCGGTAAATCGCCAGCGCATTTCCCGGATCGCCGTGTTTCAGGTAGTAGTCGGCCAGGACCTGGTACTGGCTCTTGGCCTCCATGGCCAGGCCCTGCTTGCCGTAGAGATCGGCCAGCTTCGCGTAGATATCGAGCTTGGAGGGATCGAGCTTGTTGATCTTTTTGTAGATGGCGATCGCTTTGAGGAAGAAGCCGTCGCGCGAGTAGTGATCGGCGATCCTGCCAAAGACTTTGACCGCTTCGTCGTTGCGATTGATGCGGACCCAGAGGTCGCCGATGCGATTCAGAGTGTTGACATCGCTGGGGTTGTCGTCGAGAAGGCGTTCGTATTCTTTGATCGCCGGCTCGATCTTCCCCTTCGCAACCAGCTTCTCGGCGCTGGCGATGATTTTATCGCGTTGGATCGCCATCGGCTCCGTTCCGCACGAACAGCAACATCGGCTCGTCCACCCCTTCGAACGATCTGCGGTGAATCGGCGAGGGGCCGTAGAGTTTCAGCGCTGCCTGATGCCCCTCAGTCGCGTACCCTCGGTTGTGTCGAAAATCGTAGACAGGGTAGAGGTCATGATACGACTCCATCAACAGATCGCGATAGACCTTCGCCACGATGGACGCCGCGGCGATGGAGACGCTGCGGCGATCGCCTCCGATCAGCGGAACCTGCGGAAGGTCCATGTCGATGGTGACGGCATCGAGGAGCAGGATGTCTGGACGGATTTCGAGATTTTCGACCGCGGCGATCATGGCCCGCTTGCTGGCCTGCAGGATGTTGATGGCGTCGATGGTTTGCGGCTCCATCACACCGACGGCGCAGGCGCGGGCGCGGCGGAGGATCAGGCGGCAGACGTCGATGCGGTCGTCGTGATCGACGAGCTTGGAATCGTTGACGCCGACGAGGGTCGGTTCGGTGTCGAGGATGACGCAGGCGGCGACGACCGGCCCGGCCAGACATCCGCGGCCGACTTCGTCCGTCCCGGCGATAGCCCTGAAACCGGAATCGCGGAGCCGGCGCTCGACCGCTGACATCTCAGCGACACGGGCCAACTCCGCGAAGAGGTTCGTAACCAGCCGTTCGGCCGGCTTCGGTTTAGCGTTTGCGCTTTTCTTCGATGCGGGCTGCTTTCCCGCGGAGATCCCGGAGGTAGTAGAGCTTCGCGCGGCGGACCCGGCCATGGCGTTCAACCTCGATGTGATCGATGCTGGGGGAATTGAGGGGGAACATACGCTCTACACCGATTCCGCCGGAGATTTTGCGGACGGTGAACATCTGCCGCGTGCCGCCGCCTTTGCGCGAGATGACCAGACCCTGAAAGATCTGGATGCGCTCTTTGTCGCCTTCTTTGACCTTCACGTGGACTTTGACCGTGTCTCCCGGAGCGAAGTTCGGGATGTCGGTCCGCGCCTCACGCGATTCGACGAGTTTCATGAAATCCTGAGCCATTTTGACAACCTTCCTGTGTTCTTGAAGCGAGCCCGCAAGGATCGCCGATTTGGGTCCGTTAATCAACAGCCGCGCCTAGAACGGCAGAGTGCGTGGAGTCATTCCTCGCGAATACGGCGCAGGATCGCACGCGCTTCGTCGTCCAGGTCAGCCTTCTCCAAAAGGTCCGGCCGCTTGGCCAGCGTGGCGCGCAAGCTCTGCTCCTTCCTCCACTTACGAATCTTCTCGTGATGCCCCGACAGCAGCACCTCCGGCACGCGCATCCCGCGCAACTCCTCCGGCCGCGTGTAATGCGGATAGTCGAGCAGGCCACGAAAGAACGAGTCCTCCTCCACCGACCCGCTGTTGCCGACAACACCTTCGATCATCCGACCTACGGCATCGGCAATGAGCATGGCCGGCAGTTCGCCCCCCGAAACGACGAAATCACCGATCGAAATCTCGTCCGGCTGCAAAGCCTCGCGGATCCGTTCGTCGAACCCTTCGTAGCGCCCGCAGAGAATGACGATGTGGTCTTTATGCGCCAGCTCGAGCGCAACCGACTGTGTGAAAAGCCGCCCCTGCGGCGAGGTCATAATGACGGCATGGACAAGG
>DATART010000376.1:0-19807 GCA_036264035.1 Thermoanaerobaculia bacterium
CACCGACGCGTACGCACTGACGTGGCCGGTGTCGCTGGTCACCCGCACTTCCACGCGGCCGTCGGTAATGGACGTGATGCCGAAGAACTGATCGAGGCGCTGCTGCTGCGACTCGTACGGTTTCAAACTGTAGGAACGCTCGGGGGCGACCATACGGCCCGCGTCATCGAGCAGCGTGGCCACGAAGTCGACCGCCTGGCCGGAGCCTTCGATGAATCCGAGGTTCGTGCGGAAGCCGCCGGTGGCGCTGCTCTGCGAAACCTGCTGCAGGGAAATCTTCGAGTTGCTCAATTTCGACAGGAAGTTCACGACCGGCAGTGCGGGGATGTACTGCCCGAACGTGCCGGTCGACGCCACGCTGTACGTGCGGCTGGCGGCGACGGTGGCCAGAGTGATGCTGACGGCGTCCTTCCCCGCGTAGTTGAGCGGACGGATTTCGAGCGACCCTTGCGGCGCTTCGCCGAGGACGCCCGAGCCGTACCAATCTTTGACGATGTCGTTCAGCGCCTTCGTGTCGCCCCCGTTGACCGTGAGCGTGGTCTGTTTGCCGGTGACCGTTCCGTCGGTGCCGTTCGGCGTGTACGTGAGTTGATAGTCGATCGATTGCGAAGCGGTATTCGTCAGACGGACGTCGCTGACGAAACGTGAGCCGATGCCGTCCGCGTGTGCGACCGCGGGGATGAGCAGGGCGTTGAATCCACCGTTCGGATCCTTCGGCACCGGCGTCACCGGCGCGACGACGCTGACCGATACCGGCACGTTGATCGGCGCTGGAGGATCGCCGAGGATTCCGGTCTTTCCGGCCGCCGACGCGCGGTTGATCACGACCGTGGCCTGCGTCGAGCCGATGTCGAGTTGCGTGAGATCGATGGTTGCGGTCAACGTCGCGCCTTCCGGCGGAAGTGGACCGCTCGACGGCGAGATGGTCATGAACGGTTTGTCTGACACGGCGCTGAACGTGTCGCCTGCGGCGAGCGCTGTCTTGCCGTTCGTGGTGATGCCCGGAATGAAGATCTGCTGCGTGATCGTGCAGGGAGATTGAGGGCAGGGGAGCTGCGCGAAGTTGAAATTCGGCTGCTTCGGCGACAGTGGCGCGGTGACGAGGACGCTTGCGGTGAGCGAATACCCGCCGAAGTTACCGCCGCAGATCGGCGCGGCGTGCACGCGATAGTAGTAGCGCGTGTCTGCCGTCACGGTATGCGAGAAGGTGCGGGGGGTGGCGCCGGCCACGGTGAACGTCTGCGCGTCGCTGAAGTCCGCCTTCGTCGCTTCCTGCACTTCGTACTGTGCGTCGCGCTGCGGGCTGCCGTTCCACGTGATCGGGTACGTCGTGGCGGAGGGAGCGACGGGCGGCGCTGAAATCACCGGCACGCGCGGGCCGCACTGCGTAGTCACGGTCACCGTGCTGCTGTTGGTGTTTCCGCATTCGTTCGTGATCCGGACCCAGAAGTTCGTCGGCCCGATGTTGTTGATGCTGCTCGTGAACACGGGACCGGTGGCGCCGCTGATCGGATTCGACGGATCGCCCGACGACGCGCGGAACCATTGATACGACGTTGCGCCCGTCGCCACGACCGAGATCGAGAACGTTTCGCCACCCGTCAGCGTCACGTTGGACGGCTGCGTCACGATCGCGGGCAGGCTGCATTGCGGAACGGTGAGCGTGGCCACGCTACTGTCTGCGCTGCAGGCACCGTTGGTGGCGCGCACCCAGAAGCGCGTCGTCGATGTGATCGGACCGGTGAAGAGGATCGTGCCGAAGTTGAAGTATTCGTCGGACGCCAGCAGTTGCGCGAGGAACTGCTCGTCGGTGGCGCCGCCGAGGAGCGCGGCGACGTTCGTTGTTTGTTCGACAGGCGTTGCGGTTCGATGAAGCAGGCGCGGGAAGGACTGTTGCACGCGGCGAGTGATGGCCTCGCCGGAGTTGAGAATCGCCAGGCCGACGTTCAGCCGGGAGTTGCTGCCGAGCAACGTCAGATACGCGGCGGTTTCCGCCGCGCTCGGCGAGCGTCCCAGGACGTCGTTGAACATACGGTTGATCCAACCGGAGTTCGTTGAGCCGGCGAGCGCGAAGTATTCGGGCGACGCGGTGATCTGCGCCTCGATCTGCTCATCGGTCATCCCCGCCCCGAACGCCGGCATCCAGAAACTCACCTCGGCCGGCGAAATGGCGCGGTGCAGGAAGGTCGAGTAAAAGTCGGTCAGCAGTTTCTGGCGATATTCGGCCGAGGCCATGACGGCGGTGGCGACGTCGTTCCGCGTTCCGCCGCTCGTGAGGAGTGCATTGAATGTCGTAAGCGCGGAAGCGTCGGCGGAACGTCCGAGGAGGTCGGTGTAGATTTGATTGATGAAGCGATTGTTCGAGGGGCCAACGCCGGCGAGCGGAGTGGAGGTGTCGCCCGCGTTGCCTTTGTACCACTGGTACGAAACGGCGCCGGTTGCGAACGCGATCAGGTACGTCTGCGATCCGGGCGCGATCGTGGCGCTGACGGGTTGAATGGCAAAGGACGGCGGCGTGCACTGGCCGGTGATGCTGATCGCGGCGAGGTTGCTGGTGGCCGTGCCGCATCCATTCGTGACGATGACGAAATACGAGGCCGCCTGCGTGAGCGCCGGCGTCGTGAAGCTCGGACTGTTCCCGCCGACCGGATGACTGGTGTCGAGCGTGCTCGTGCCCTGGTACCACTGGTAGCTGAACGGCGAGGAGCCGCCCGCGGTGACGGTGAGGGTGGCCGTGCCGCCGGAGTTGATCGTTTGCGAGGCGTTGGGCTGGGCGGCGATGCTTACGGGCGTGCAAACCGGCCCGCTCTGCGGACTAACCGAGGTCGACGCCGTGACGTTGCCGCAGTTGTTGGTTACGCGCACCCAGTAGTTTTTCGTTGTCGTGATCGGCGGCGTTGTGAACGTGTTGCTGTTGCTTCCGACCGGATGCGAAGTGTCATTGAGCACGCCGTCGAACCAGGCATAGGTGAAGGTGCCGTTGCCGCCGGTGACGGTGGCCGTGAGTGTGGCCGTCGATCCGGATGGATAGGTGCCGCCGCCGAAGATCGTGACGGAGGTTGGAGGCTGGCATACCGGACCGTTGCCATAAACGTAAGAAAGCGCTTCGATGTCCCACGGCTGCAGAACTGAGGTGGTCACAGTCGACGCCATGACCGCAGCCGACGAGGACGGCGTGCCCTGATCGGAGTGCCGGAAGCCGATCGCGTGGCCGATTTCGTGTGTGATCAGTGCCGCATACGGTCCGGCGCCGATGCCCGGCCGCACGATGATGTCGGCGTCGCTGATACTGACAAATGTCTCGCCCTGGAAGGTGTGCGTGAAGTTTCCTGAGCCAAAGGTGCAGGCCATGCTGCCGTCGCAAATGCCGATGTTCGCGCCCACGTATCCGAGGTACACGACGTTCTGATTGTCGTCCGGATCAGGACCCGCCGACGCAGACGTGCCGACATAGCTGAGCACGATCCCTGAGGTCGGATCGTTGGTCCACGTTGCCGCGGCTGTGGTGATTCCTGCCGGACCATCGACGCCGGCAAGGCTTCCGCTGGACTTGAATTGGAGACCGGCTCCCGCCTCGCCGCCAGCCACGCGAGTGGGGAAGCAGCCCGCCCCAACGCCACAGGCGGTCACAACATACGCCGATGCCGCAGCAGTCGCCTTCGGATGCAGCGCGGTTGTGATGGGCGTCAGCTTCGTTTGGTACGTCTCGCTCTTCCCGGAGCGAACGAATTGTTCAAAACTATCCACCAATCGTGCCGGATCCTCGGGCAGCTCTGACACGTCGCGTGTGACCACAGATTCGCCGCGCGCGGTGCGCGTGAAGGAAAACTTGCCCATCGCCATCGACGTCGTGAAATAGGTTCCGTCGCCGCGCTTGCGCAGAAAGACCATCGCCCGCTCGCCCGGCGCGTATGACGCGGAGTCGGAGATGAATGTGAATCGAGATCCTGCAACGCCGCCGATCTCGCTGACGATAATCGTTCCCGCCGCGTCGCCTTTGATCGTCTGCTCGACGTCGAAACGGTAGTCAGTGACGACGTGGCCATGACCGTCAAAGCGCGGCGTGGCATCGCGAACGGTGGCAACGACGACGGCGTCGGAACGATCGACGAGTTGGCGGTCACTCAGCGGCTGGAAGACGGTGGCCGAGGCGGCCGAGGCAACAAGGCAAAGTACGGCGATCAGGCGGATCTGCTTCACGTGCGGGACCTCTCTTTGATGGCGTGGGAACGCGGGCGGACTTCCGTTACTTATTTGAAGCTGTCTATTGTAGCGGAGACCAATCTCATTCGGAAAGTCCCGCTCCGCTGTGACGACAGGCACAAACGTTTAGTGCGATCCGCGGAGAATCCGTTTCATGTTCCGCCTCGCGGTCCTCGTCCTCACTCTCTCCTCGGCAGCTCTGGCGCAAACTCCTCAGCGCGGCGGCGCGCTTCCCCAACCGCTGCCGCTTTTCCCGCCCGGCAACTGGTGGAACGCGGACATCAGCGCGGCGCCGGTCGATCCGAGCAGCAGCGCTTTCATCGCGGACGTCGGCGCGACCCGCGGCATGCATCCCGATTTCGGCGGCGATAGCGGCGATCCCTCGGCACCGATCTACGGCATGCCGTACATCGTCGTCTCCGGGTCGCAACCGCTCCTGCCGGTCACCTTCGACTATGACGATGAGAGCGACGTCGCTGCGCCGGGGCGTCCGCCCGGCTATCCCATTCCCGAGGAGGCGAAGACGCAGCAGAAGTGGATCGAAGGGGGATTGGCTGGAGGCGATCCGAATGCGGACGGCGACCGGCACATGCTGCTCGTCGATCGCGACAACCGCATGCTGTATGAGCTGTACGCGCTGCACTGGACGGGAACGCAGTGGGTGGCGGGCTCCGGCGCGACGTTCCCGCTCGATTCGAACTCCCGCCGTCCTGACGGTTGGACCAGCGCCGACGCCGCGGGTCTGGCGATCCTTCCGGGATTGGTCCGCTACGACGAGGTGTACGGGAGTGTGCCGATCCGGCATGCCTTCCGCGTCACCGTCCAACACTCGAACGGCTACGTGTTTCCAGCTTCGCATCGCGCCGGCTCGACACGCGGTGCGTTGCCGATGGGAGCGCGGCTGCGCCTGAAGGCGTCGAAGGACATCTCGGGCTACGCCGAGCCGCTGCGCCGCATTTTCCAGGCGATGAAGACCTACGGCCTGATCGTCGCCGACAACGGCAGCGATCTCTACGTGAGCGGGACGTACGACACACGTTGGGACAACGACATCCTCAACCCCGCCTTCGCCGCGATCAAAGGGACCGACTTCGAAGTGATCCAGCTCGGCTGGCAGGAGACGACGACACGGGCCGGGCGGGGACGGGCGGTGCGGCACTAGCGATTTTGTGGCGGCCGCCTCCGCGGCCGCGGAATCCTCGCCGCATGGTGGACCCCGCGCCGAGCGCGGGGCTGCATTGTGGTGCGCGCCTTCGCGCGCATCGCGAACTCACGTTGTGGTGCGCGCCTTCGCGCATCGCGAACTCACGTTGTGATGCGCCCCTTCGCGCATGGCGAACTCACAGATGCGTACGGCGTTCGCGATCAGCCGAGTTACGACTCCTCGTCGCGCGCGAAGGCGCGCTACGCAATCCAGCCCCGCGCTCGGCGCGGGGGGAACACCGACCGCAAACGCGTTGGTGGCCGCGGAGGCGGCCACTACAAATCTCGCCTACTTCGTTCTCTTCACGAACTCCGCGTCGATGCCGTGAATCTTCATCTCGACCAGCTTGTCGACCGGGATGTTGGCGAAGCCGGCGTTTTTCAGGTCGCGGATGTAGCTTGGCGACACGCCGTGGATGCGCATCGCCACGAGATCATCGGCGGAGAGGTTGGGGTAGCCGAGATCGCGGAGCTCGCGGACGTAATCGACTGAGGCGCCGTGGATACGGAGCGCTACGAGATTGTCCGCCTCGAGGTCGCGGACGCCGAGCTCCTTCATCCCTTTGATGAACTCCGGCGACACGCCATGGATACGGAAGGCAACGAGATCGCCCGCATCCGGCTGGTAGCCGAGGGCGCGGATGTCGCGGATGTACGAAGGTGTGGCCCCGTGGATGCGGAAGGCGATCAGATCGCCGCTGTCGGGGTGGTACCCGAGCGCGTTGATCTCGCGGACGAATTCGGGAGTCGCGCCGTGGATGCGGAAGGCGATGTACTGGTCGAGATCGTCGCGATAGCCGAGCGGCTGCATCTCTTTGATGAAGTTGGATGAGACGTCGTGGATGGCGAGGGAGAAAAGACGCTCGTCATCGAGATCGCTCGCGGCGACGCTGAGGCTGCGCAGCGTGGAGGCGTAGGCGGGATTCGGCTCGAAGGTGAAGCGGCCAACGCCGTCGCCGCGTTGGAACATGCCGGTGAAGTGCAGCGTCCCCGCCTCGCGGACCATCCTGAAGTCGACAGGCGTATCGGCATTCGAATCGATCTGCGCGGCCGTCAGCCCGGTGAACGCAGAACGTTCGATCGGATGGCTGTTCTGATTGTGATCGCTGATCAATTCGATCTGCATGCGGCCGTCTTCGCGCTGGCTGAGATGCCACGCGCCATGCGGCGACGCGGCGCGCGCGGTGAATGCGGCTAGAAAAAAGAACAGAGCAAGAGCTAACGTACGGCGCATTTGATATCTCCTCGGCTTGTTAGGACGCCCGAGAAGGGCGTCCTGTTAGAAGATTTAGAAAAAGCCGTTACTTCACTTTGTACTTCGCCAGGTCGCGGATGAAATCGGCGTTCACGCCCATTGCGGCCAGGCGGGCGAGGTCCTTGACAGATAGGTTCGTGTAGCCGGCGTCGTTCAGCGACTTGATGAACTCGGGACGGACACCCTGCGCCTTCAGCTCGACCAATTCCTTCGGCGTCAGGTTGCGGTAGCCGGCGTCGGCCATGAGCTTGACGTACGACGGTGTAACGCCCATCGCACGCATCTCGGAGAGCTGCCTGGTGGTGAGGTTGCCGTAGCCGGCGGCGCGCATCTGCGCGAGATAGTCGCCGGTGACGCCGAGGGCGCGCAGTTCGGTGACTTCGTGGGCGTTGTCGAATTTGATGCCGGCATCGCGCAGCGACTTGATGTACTCGGGCGTGACGCCGATGGCGCGCATCTCGGTGATCTCGTCGAGCGACAGTTCGCCGAGTCCAGCGTTGCGCATGGTGTCGATGTACGCGGGAGTGACTCCGGCCGCGCGCAGCTCGATCAGATCGTCGACGGTGAGCTTGCCGCCTTCGCCGATGTGGTGACGGCGATGACGATCCGGACGCGGCGTCGGTGCGTCTGGCGGATCAGGCGGTTCCGGCACGTCGAAGTCATTGAGGTTGATCTTGGCGAGCGCGCGCATTGCCACGCGCGGCGCGACCGCCGTGATGGCGCGCACACTCGGCGCGATGGCCATCGGAGCAATGTTGGCCATGATGCCTTCCGTGACGCCGCCGGCGATTCCGCCAGCTACGCCATCAGCGATTCCGCCGGCAATGCCGCCCGGGACGCCTGCGATGACCGCGCGCGGCGCGATGGCGGGAGTCGCGTCATCAGAATCGTCGGGCTCCGGCGTTTCGGGATCATCGGCGTCGTCGTCGGCAGCGTTGTCGGCCTTGACGTCGACCGTCGTCTGTGACGCCTGCGGCTTCGGAGTCGGCGGATCCGCTTTCGGCTGCTGGCCGCGAAGAGGCAGCGACGGCGCGATGATCAGCGCGAGAAGCACGGTGAGCAGCGCCGCTCCGGCGACGAAACGCGACGGCGCATTCGGCGATTCGGCGCGCGCGCCCGCGAGGCGGCGGATACGGCCCATGAGCGAGCCGCCGTTTGACGCGACGAAGGCCTGTGCGTCTTCAACGCGCAGTTCCTCGAGACGGGTGAGGGCGCGAGCGTAAACGAGCGGTTTGCCGGAGACAGCCACCGCGACGTCATCGCAGCAGTGCTCGCGCTCGACGCGGATGCGATTCGAAATCCACCAGACCGCCGGATGGTAAAAGAGCAGCGTCTCGACGACGGCCTGCATCAGGTTGACGAAGAAGTCGTTGCGGCGGATGTGCGCCAGCTCGTGCGCGAGGATCATCTCCATCTGTTCGGTCGAGAGTCCTGTCAGCGAGGTGGCGGGGAGGAGGACGACCGGCCGCAGCCAGCCGATCACGGTCGGCACTTCGACCGCCGCCGACTCGAGCAGCTGGACGGCGCGGCGAAGTTTGAGCGCGTGCGCCAGACGCCGCGCACTCCGTTGCCATTCCGGCGCAGCCTCGGCCGCGTTCTTCTTCGCGATCGAATGCGCGCGCAGCCATCCGAACAGCAGACGGACGGAAAGCAGCAGAACTCCGGTCAACCACACCAGGACGATCTGCGGAAGATGGGAGCGCGTGAAGGTGGCGATCGTCGTGAGCCGGTTATCGGTTGTCGGTTGACCGTTGTCGGAGGCGGTTGGTTCGAGAGTTTTGTCCGAGGTGGGAGCGGCGATGAGCGAAATGTTCGTTGCTTCGCTACCACTCCCCACACCCAACTCCCCACTTCCGTCATACGCCCGATACGCGGTCGCCGCGCCGAGGACTACGAGCAGCGCGAGCGCGCCGCAGGAGGCGAGGTAGCGCGCGTTGGCGCTCTGCTTCGAGAGCAGCGCCAGCGTCGCGGCGAGGATCGCGGCGACGAGCACGCCCTGCCAGAGCAGATGCAACAGCGCCCAGCCGATTGCCTGAGCAATCGTTGATCCGAGAAGTGTGCTGATTCCGTTCATCGCGATTCTCCTTCGAGGGTGTCGAGCAGTTCGCGGATGGCGGTCAGCTCGGCGGCGTTTGTTTTGCGTCCGGAGAGGGCTTGCATGACCAGCTTCGTGGCCGAACCGCCAAAAGCGCGCTCGGCCAGATCGGCCAGGAGCTGGCGCTGCGTCTTCTGTTCGCCGTAACGCGACTCATAGACGTGCGCGCGCTCGGACTCGTCGCGGACGACGAGCCCTTTCTCCGTCATGATCTGCAGAAGTTTGAGGACGGTGGTGTAGCCAGTGGCGCCGTCCTTATTCAGCTGCTCGTGAACGTCGCGGACGGTGCTCGGTCCGCGCTCCCAGAGCACTCCCAGGATGGCCAGTTCGGAGTCGGTAGGTCGTGGTGGCTGTCGATCTGTCATGATCATTTCCTCTTGTACGCAGCCAATCATACGAAGTTTTTCGTCGATGTCAACGAAGGGTTTCGTATATTCGTCTCGACGACCGCGGCTACAGCTGCCCTGCGTGTTCGCTAGTGAGCGCGGGCCGCCAGCAGACCGATCAACATCAGCAGTGCGCAGAGGGCGATGAGCGCTTGCCGGCTGATGGCCGGAATGCCCCCCACGGAAGCGGCCGCCGCGTTGTCGGTGGCGATTCCGAAAATCGCGAAGGTGCCGGAACTGGCGGTCACTGTCGCCACCGGTGCGCTCGCGGCCGAGAACGGCGCCGTGTAAACGGTCACCGTGGCGTTGGTGAGGTTTCCGATATACAGCCGGCCGTTCAGATCGGCCGCGGCGCCCTCGGGAGTGTTGATGCCGTTGGTGATGGAGAAGGCCGGCGTGCTCGCCGCCGTCAGCGGAAGATTGTAGACATCGACCTTGCCGAACGTGCCTGCTACGTCATCGATGAAGAGCTGATTGCCGATGATGGTCAACTTTCGGTAGAAAGCGCCCGCGACAGCCGGCGTAACGATCGGGACGCCGGTATAGGGCGGCGCGAATACGTAAAGGTTGCTGCCGGAGCCGCCGGCATTGCCGAGGTAGAGATTCTGCGCCGCGTCGAACCCAAGTCCGATCAGCGAGGTGCCGGCAATGGTGATGGTCTGGGACGGCGTGCTGGCGTTCGTGAAAGGCGGCGTGAAGCGATTCACCTTGGTGCTGACGTTGGCAACGAAGGCGTCACCCGACGGGAGGAAAGCGATCTGGCCGGTGTTGGAAGGCGCGCCGTTGACGAATGATGCGGCCGGAACGCTCGCGCCGCTCAGCGGCGGAGCGAAGTATTTGAGGTTGCCGCTGAAATCGCCGAGCAGCATGCCGCCCGCCGTGTCGATCGCGACGGAGACGACGTTGTTCGAAGCCACCGAAAAGTTCGGCGTGGAACTGTTGGAGACGGGGATGCTGTACTGCTGCACGCTGCCCGGGGTGTTGTCGTTGCCGACGTAGAGGTGCTGCTGTGCCGCGGCGGCCAGCACCGCCATCACACTCGCCACTCCGTAGACGATCAGTCGCGTCAGACGCATCATGTCCCCTTTCGATTCGACCGTAAGCCGAGCTCGACGGTAACGAAGTTACACGGCCCGCCGCGAAAAGTGAAGGCTTTTGGCTAGCGGACCGGCAACGGCGGCATGAGGAACGTCCGCTTGGCGAGAGGGGAATCGAGCGTCTCCTGATCGTAGTAGCGGTTCAGGATCGACGGTTTCCAGCTGAAGAGATCAGCGTTCACCGTTTCGAATGACGCGAAGTCGTCAACCGGATTCCGTTCCATCCGTTCGTGGATCAGCAGCAGGTACGCCCACGTGATTGTCTCGTGATACAGCTCGGGATGTCCGTGGTGATTCGCGAAGCGCTTCAGCGACTCTGTGAAGCGTACGAGCGCGTCGATCAGCGGCATCTGATTCAGGTAGATCCAGGCCAGCCGGACGTGATCGCGATGATGAAACGCGCCGTTGGCGATCTCGCACCGCTCGAAGGCCTCGACGAACTCCTGATCCGTCAAACTCCCTCCGCGTCTCCGCGCCTCCGCGTGAAAAGCCTTGCGAACCGAATCGCGCCGGCAACAGCGAACGACCCGAGGACCACGAAGATCCCCGCCCGCCAATCCATCTCGTTCCATCCTCCGAAGTCGAGGGCGGTGGCGATGCCGCCGAGCACTAGCGCACCGATGACGACCGCGAACAGCTCGCCGATCCAGCCCGATGGCCGCCCGAATCGGATGTTGCGGATCGCCAAAAAGACCGCCAATGCGCATGTAATCCAGAAGGCGATCCCCATCGGCGGCGGAGGTTAGCATGGCTTTCGCATGAGTCGGCCTGAACCGCCGAGGAGCATATCTATGATGACTGAAGCAGCGAGGCAGTCGAACGACGTGAACAAGATCCTCGCCATCGAAGACGATCCGGAAGTCCTGGCTCTCTACAAATCGTACCTGCAGAAGCGCGGATACGAGGTGCTCTCGGCCACGGGCGCGAGCGAAGGGATGTCGCTTCTGCAGCGCAATCCCGACACGCGTCTGATCCTGCTCGACCTCAACCTTCCCGGCGGCATGAGCGGGGAGGAGTGGATCGCCTGGTTCATCGCGCAGGGGAAGCAGACGCCGGTTGTGGTCGCATCAGGCAAGGGCGACATCCTCACCATCACCAAGGGCAACAACCGCACCGCCGCTCTGACCAAGCCGTTTCACATGGAAGAGCTGCAGGAACTGATCGAGGTGCTGCTCGCCGAGAACTGGCACGATCAGGTCAGCGTGGACAAGAAAACGCACTGAGTTTAGTGGTGAGTGGTTAGTGGTGAGGAAAGGCAGTAGTCAGCGAGTTACCGACACTTCCGAGTGAGCCACTGACAACGGATCACCGACAACCGACAACCGGCTGTCCTGACCACTACCCACTGGCCACTTAAAAACTACCCATCGTTTCCGATCGCTTCCACCGGGCAGTTGTCCAGCGCGTCTTTCGACAGCGTCTCTTCTTCCGGCGTCTCCGGTTGTTTGTAGACGTAGGAAAAGCCTTCCTCGTCGTTGCGCTGGAAGTTAGCAGGCGCGGTCTCGCGGCAGAGATCGCAATCGATACACTGCGTATCGACGTAGTACCGTCCAGGCACCTGTCCCGGCACCCTGTCGTTGGGATCAGCCATTCGTAAGTTGTCTCCGTGAAACGCCGCGAGCCGCAAATGCGTCGCAGAATTGGAGGCGCGCATTGTAACGTGCCGATGATGTTTTCAATCGAGGAGGTTCACCGCATGAAACGAATTCTCATCTCCGCCTTCGTCGCTGCCATTTCCGTCAGTGCCTTCGCACAGACGATGCCGCCTCGGGAGCCGGCGACGGTCGATACCATCAGCGTCACCGGCACCTCGCGCGTCACCACGACGCCCGATCGGTTCTCATTCAACGTCTCCGTCCAGACTATCTCTCCGACCGTGGAGGAGGCGGTGAACGAGAACAACAGCAAGGTCGCCGCGGTGATCGCCGCGCTGAAAAACGCCGGCGCGAAGCCGGATGAGATCCAGACCTCGAACTTCTCCATCTATCCCCAGCAGGACTACAGCCAGCAGCAGCAAGGCAAGCTCCCGCGCCTCCTCGGCTACCAGGTTTCGAACAGCATCACCGTGACGAAGAAGGAGATCGCCAGCGCCGGCAAGCTGCTGCAGGCCGCGATCGGCGCGGGCGTGAATCAGTCATCCGGGCTGTCGTTCTCCGTCTCCGATCCCGCCCGCGGACGCGATGAAGGATTGCGCGCCGCCTTCGCCGACGCCCGCGCAAAAGCGACGCTCCTCGCGCAAGCCGCCGGCCGCACGCTGGGTCCAGCGATGGCGATCACCGAAGGGGGAGCCTCGAGTCCGCAGCCGCGTCCGATGGCCATGGCAGGACGGGTCATGGCCGCCCAGGTCGCCGAAGTACCGGTCGAAAGCGGATCGGAAGAGCTGGCGTTTACAGTGTCGGTTGTGTTCGCGATGAAGTGAAAGAGCTTCTTTTCTCCGCTCCTCCGCGTCTCCGCGTGAACCGTCTCCCTTTTCCTAATCGCCCGAAATGAGATTCCCGAGTACATCCCCTGCAAGCCCGCCGAGTCCCTTCGACTCATCCCGATGTTGTCCGCCCGCCGCAGCCATCAAACGGTTCGCCAGGCGGCTGAATGGCAGCGTCTGCAGCACCACGTGTCCTGGTCCTTTCAATGTCGCGTAGAAAAGTCCTTCGCCGCCGAAGAGCGCGTTGCGGAATCCGCCGACGAACTGAATGTCGTAGTCGACCGTCTCCGCCATCGACACGATGCAGCCCGTATCGACGCGCAACTGCTCGCCCGGCGCAAGATTGAACTCGATCATGTTGCCGCCGGCGTGCAGGAAGACAAGGCCGGTCCCGCTGATCTTCTGCAGCAAAAATCCTTCGCCGCCGAACAGCCCCGCGCCGAAGCGCTTCGTGAACGCGACCGACAGATCGATGTTGCCGATCGCGCAGAGGTAGGCGTTGCGCTCCGCGAGAATCGTGTTTCCGTTCAATTGAATCGGGATGATTTTTCCTGCGATCGGATTGGCCAGCGCCATGTGCGCCGACGCCGATTCGCAGCGGAAGACGCTCATGAAGAGCGACTCGCCGGCCAGGAACTTGCGCATCAGTCCCTTCATCAATCCGCCCTGCATCCGCGACTGCAGATCGATCCCCGCACCCATGTACAGCATCGCCCCCGCCTCGGCGTACAGCTCTTCGTTCTGATGCAGTTGAACCTGCAGCGCCTGCATCACGTCGCCGACGATCTTGTATTCCATGCGCCCTCCGTTGGCGCGCGATTGTAGCGTCGCCTCTGACAGAATGCGCGACGTGCCGCGCACCGAATCGCAGCCGCTGCTCGATGTCCTCGCGGCGCTCTATCCCGACTCCTCGCGCACCACACTGCGGCAGTTGCTGCAGAACGGCCGCGTGCGCGTCAACGGCGGGACGGAGAAGGATGCGAAAGTCATCATCGATCCCGATGACGTCGTCGAAGTCATGGCCCGTTCCGACCAGCGCGTCCTCCCGCCCGGCATCGCCATCCTCCACGAAGACCGCGACGTCATCGTCATTCTCAAATCACATGGACTGCTGACCGTCGCCACCGAACGCGAACGCGAAGCCACAGCCCAGGCCTATCTCAACGAATATCTCGGCAGCGCCGGCGAGGAACGCATTCAGGTCGTCCACCGCCTCGACCGCGAGACGTCGGGCGTGCTCGTCTTCGCGAAAAACTTCTTTGCCCGCGAGCGGCTGAAGGAACAGTTCATGATCCATAGCGTCGAGCGAATCTACGTCGCCATCATCGAAGGCGCGATCGAGCCGGAGGAGGGGACGATCGAGTCCAATCTCCTCGAACAGCGCGACCTGAAAATGGTCAGTGTCGACGCCCATCCCGACGCCAAACACGCCATCACGCACTACCGGACGATCGAAACAAAAGGCGCATTCTCGATGCTCGAAGTGACGCTCGAAACCGGCCGAAAAAATCAGATCCGCGCGCACCTATCCGAAGCCGGCCATCCCGTCGCCGGCGACAAGATGTACGGCGCCAAAACCAACGCCCTCGGCCGCCTCGGCCTGCACGCGAAACTCCTCGGCTTTGATCATCCGACGACGGGCAAACATTTGGTGTTCACGGCGGTCTTGCCAAAGCAGTTTCGGGCGTTGTTCGCGTAGCCCTCGGCCGCGAGACACCAACGCCGGAAGGCGTTGCGTACGGTAGCCGGTGGTCCGAGCGAAGCGAGCGACCACCGGAAAATGGGTGCGAATCGGTCACCGACCCCGGCCGGGGTCGCGGATTAAATACCAGACGGCGTGAATTCCCTCCGCGACCGCTGCCGCGGTCGGAAATCACCGCGCCATCATGAACCGGTGGTCTCGCGCTTCGCGCGCGACCACCGGCTACCGTACGTGCCGCCTCCGGCGGCCTTATTACGACGGAGGCCGCCGCTCTAAACGAACGACACCGCCAGCGTGGATCCCTCTTCGCGATGGATCGTGTCGACGAACCTGATGCTGTTCGTCTTCAGCGACATGAAGAGCGACGACGTGCGGACGCCGCCGCCGAAGAAGCGGACACCGCGCAGGAGGTCGCCGTCGGTGACGCCGGTGGCGCAGAAGATGATGTCGTTGCCGGCCGCCAATTCCGCCGTGTCGTAGACCTTATTGCCGTCGACGTAGCCCATCGACTTCAGGCGTTCCTCCTGCCACTTCTCGAGCGGCTTGAGACGTCCCTGCATGCGTCCGTTCAGACAGCGCATCGCCGCGGCGGTGAGCACGCCCTCGGGTGCGCCGCCGATGCCCATGGCGGCGTGGATTCCGGTGCCGCGCACTGCGGCAGCAATGCCCGCGGAAAGATCGCCGTCGGTGATCAGCTTGATGCGCGCGCCCGCCTCGCGAATTTGCGCGATCAGATCGTGATGCCGTTCGCGGTCGAGGACCACGATCGTCAGTTCATCGACGTCGCGCTGAAACGCCTCAGCGATCTGATTGAGATTCTCCTGAACGGAGTTGTTCAGATCCACAAACTCGGCGGCGGTGGGGCCGACCACGATCTTGTCCATGTAGACGTCGGGCGCGTTCAGCAGGCCGCCTTTTTCCGAGGCGGCGAGCACCGCGATCGAATTCGCGGAGCCGGTAGCGCAGAGGTTCGTCCCTTCGAGAGGATCGACGGCGATGTCGATCTCGGGATAGATCTCGCCCTCGGTCCAGCCGCGGCCGAGCGGCTCGCCGACGTAGAGCATCGGCGCCTTGTCGCGTTCGCCCTCGCCGATGACGACGGTGCCGCGCATCTTGAGCCGGTTCAGCTCTTCGCGCATCGACTCGACGGCTACCTGGTCGGAGTACTTCCGTTTGCCGTAGCCCATCGTGCGCGCTGCAGCGATGGCCGCTTTTTCGGCGACGCGCAAAAAACCGATCTCGAGACTGGATTCCATGACGCTCCGTTCGCAGCGAAATTTGGAGGCGCAGACTCTAGCAGAATTACCGCGTGTGCACCGCGAGCGCGCGCACTTCCTCGTGATGAATGCGTCCGCCGAGGAGAGCCGTCCGTCCGGCCACGGAGAGGGACCAGGCGATGAGGATGACGATCACCACCTCCAGCCATCGCGGACGCGCGCCGCGGCGATGGCCGATGAAGAGCGCGATGATCGCGACGAATCCCGTGATGCACGAGGAGATCACGCAGAAGCCGGCCGCCTGATCGTGCTCTTTGATGAGTGTCTTGTCGAGGCCTGCAATCGGCGGATTGGCGTGAGAAACAAAATCCGCCGCCTTGTCGCCAGTCAGATCCGCGGCGATCGCGCAGAGTGCCGCGATGATCGCGACAACGAGCGCAGCCGTGACGAATTCACGCCGCTTTCGGATCAATCCGAAGAGCACGAGGCAGAGCGCGAACAGCTCCCCGTACAGCGGCGAGTGATTGATGGCCAGATGAACGTGAACGGCGCTGAAATCCATCAGCGAACGATACGACGGTTCGGACAGCGCTGTCACGCGCAGCGCTCCGTCTTTTCAAGCCTGCGGCATGATCGCCCTCACCTCGGCTTCCATCTCCGGACCAAACTCCGTCCGGATTTCGGATAGCCATCCCGCCAGCAGTTCGTTGAGCACGTTGCGGATCACGGCGGGGTAGTCGGATGTACCCGACGCGATCACCTTGTTCAGCAGTTGATCGAAATCGATGCGCGCCTCGTTCACGAAACTCATGCCGGCCAGGTGCGGGATGCTCGCCGGCGGCACTCGCATCACCACGCGGTCCATGAAGTCGTAGATGTGATCGCCGATGCGCTGGAACACGATTCCGAAGATCTGTTCGAAGACGCGGTTGTAGCGCTCGACGACCGCTTCCAGCTCGTACTCCGTCTCTTGCGCCGCGCGCTGTTCGCTGACGCTGCTGTTGGCCGCCTCCGCGATCAGGTTCACGGTAAGCAGCGCCCAGACCGTGCGGCAGGTGATGAAGTTCGAGAGGTAGCTGCGCGCGCAGATGTCTTCGATCGTGCCCGGCTCGGTGAGGAGATTGAGGACGTGGTTTTCATCGTCGGTCAGTTCCAGCGCGTACGTGCGCATGTCGGCGCCCGGCACCTGCTGCAGCACGCGGTCGAGGCGCGCCACGCCGCGCGAGATCAGCGACCAGTACTCGATGCTCTGCACGCCGTCGAGAATCAGCCGCTCCGTATTCAGCGTCAACGACACGATCTCCGGCGGAAACTCGTCGCTGAATTCGACCGTGTAGCTTCCGGTGCGATAGCGCAGCGCGTTGAGGACGATCGTGCTGGCCTGCCGCTCCAGCGCGCGCAGCAGTCCATCAGCATCGAGGTAGCCGATCTCGCAGAGCAGCGCGCCGATGCGCCGCTGGACGACCAGACGATCCATGGCCTGGTTGTATTGCTGGAGGGTCAGCTCGCCGCTGCGGAGCAGGATTTCGGCGAGGCCCAGGTCGTGGTCGGAGCTCGACGCGAAGACGATGCGTCCTTCATTGAAATAGATCGCGTCGCTGCGTCCGATCGCCTCCAGCGACACGATGCCGGTCTCGCCGCTGCGGACCAGCGACCGGAAGAGATCGGGCACCGTCGTCTCCGCGAGCGTGCCTTGAATACTGAGGCTGTCGGGCATGAAGGGGAGATTCTATGTGGAGGAGAAGATCCTGTGTTTGTAGGGAGTAGGGAGTAGGGGTCGCAGAATCACGGCTTTCTCAATGTGACCTCGTGAAAGATGGGAGGTCAACCTGTCGGTATGGATCACGCTTGATCGACGATCACGCCTTTGCTCCCACCCCCGACCCCGACCCCCAACTCCCTCCGAGTCATGTAAAATAACCAAGCTCATGTCTCGCGTAGCCGCCCTGATCCTCGTCAGCCTTCTATCTGCCACCGCCTTCGCCGCCGCTCCGCCGACGCAGCCGAACGACCGCGAATGGGGAGTGCTCAGCGCCGACTATCAATGGATCGAGACGCTGCGGAAGGCGCAGCCGCTACCGCCGGCGAACGCGTCGCGCAAGCAGATGCTGGAGCTCGTCCTCGAAAATCAGAAAAAGCTCGAGCCGACGTACGTCCCGTTCATGGACAAAGTCCGTGAGTATTTCGACCGTACCCACGATCCGCGCGCCGGCCAGGTGCTGGCGCGCGAGAAGATCATCATGGGCGACGAGTACATGCAGTACCTCTCGCGCTACGACAAGGCGCTCGAGTTGTACCGCGCCGCCGTGGAGCTCGATCCGAATAGCACGGAGGCGAAGAAGCGCGTCGAGATGGCAGAAGGGCGCCGATTCGTTTCCATGACCGCCTTCGCGAACGTCAAGACCGGCATGAAAGAGGACGCCGTACGCGCGCTCGTCGGCCTTCCGCGCGAGGACTGGATCAAGCAGGTCGTGCAGAACGGCCGCGTCTACTCCGTATGGATTTATCCGAAGGAAGACGGAGGCGCCTCGGCCATTTACTTTGACAACGGTGTCGTCTATCACACAAACTGGAACGCCGCGGCGCCGCCCGCGTCGCAAGCTCAGACCAGGTAACGGGAGGGTGTGCAATGGTGTCTGACGAAGTCCTCATCGACGATCAATCCCACTACGAAGTCTCACTCACGGCCGGACAGGCGTTCGTCGCCTTCGTCCTGCTGCTGCTGTCGCTGGCCGCATCGTTCGCGTTCGGCCTCATGATCGGCAAAGGGCAGGCGGATGAACGCCTGGTCGTCCGAAAAGAGCCGGCGGTCATCAACGAGGGGAGCGTCATCGCCTCGAAGAAGAACGAGGGCAAGCTGGTCGACCTCGGCGTCGGCAACGACGATTTCAAAGCGCCGCCGCCGGCAACGACCAGCGCCGCGCCGCCACCGGCTCCCGCCGCGACCATCACGGAGGGCACGATAACGCCGCTGACGGAATCGGCTGCGCCCGCGCCGGCGCCGATCACCGCCAGCGCGGCTCCAATCGTCGAAGCTCCGAAGCCGGCACCGAAACCTGTCACCGCGGCCGTGCCGGCCGCACCCGCATACGCGCAGCTCCTCGTCACCAGCGATCAGAAGACCGCCGACGCGCTGGCCGCGAAAGCGATCGACCACGGCTTCATGACCACCTACGTCGAGCGCGCAGGGACGTCATTCAAAGTGCGCGTGAAATTCAATTCGGAAGCCGAAGCGCGCGCGAGCGAGGCGAAGTTGAAAGAGATTTCGAAGGACGTCTGGATCGTGAAGTGACAGGCCGCGCGAGCATCTTTAAGAGAGACGGTTCACGCGGAGGCGCGGAGACGCGGAGGGTGGGAGATGGTTCACGATTCTCCGCAGCCCCTTCTTTTAGCGTTGCTCCGAAGTTGATGAGGAGGCCGACTTGAAGATTGGAGAGGCGGAGATACGTGAGGAGTTGTTTGCAGTGCACCTCCGCAAGCTCTTCGACTGACTTGATCTCTACGACCACGCGATCATCGATAAGAAGATCAATGCGGAATGCATTTGAGAAGAGGAGACCGTCGTATTCGAAGCTCAAGATCTTCTGTCTCTCAATCTTGAATCCTTTGGTGACTAGAACACGGGCGAGAACGAGCTCGTAAACTGATTCCAGCAGTCCAGGCCCGAGGTTTCGATGGACCTGAATGGCGGAATCGATGATCGTGCCCGTAATCTCGTCCAATTCGTGCATCTGCTTCTCTCCGCGTCCCCGCGTCTCCGCGTGACCATCCCTCGGAATTCTCGCCAAAGCAAGAAACTCCACCATTGGTAGGATCACGCGCATGGTCAAGAAAACCACCAACCAGCAAACCACTACGCCTCAGCTCGAGGCGCTGAGAAAAGGGCAGGCGAAGAAGCGATCGACGGTTGATCCCTCGCACATTCTCGACAAGGCCATTTACCAGCTCTGGGAAACCATCAACGACCTCGATCAGATTCAACCGGAGCGGGTCGAGCATTACCGCGTGTCGGTGTTCGGAAGCTCGCGCATTCAACGCGGCGATCCCATCTACGACCAGGCCAAGAAACTCTGCTATGAGCTGGCGCGCCTCGGCGCGGACATCGTCACTGGCGGCGGGCCGGGATTGATGGAGGCAGCGAACGCCGGCGCGATGGAAGGGCAGACCGAGAGCCATTCGCGGTCATTCGGACTGGCCATCCATCTGCCGACCGAGGAGAACGCGAAT
>DATART010000457.1:0-2380 GCA_036264035.1 Thermoanaerobaculia bacterium
CATCCTCAATCGCTCCCAACGAAAAGCTCTCGCCTTCACTGAACCGCCGGAGATCGAGTTAAGTTAAGGCCATTGTACTGTCATCCAGAGCCGCCGAAGGCGTTGGAGCGCGAAGCGCGGAACGCCGCAGGACGGCGAAGGATCCTCGGCTGATAACCCGGATCGGGCGGGGGAACGGCGGTCGCGCGAGCATTTTGTGGTGGCCGCCTCCGCGGCCACGCCTCACTCGCGCCGGATTACCCCGCGCAAAGCGCGGTGCTGGATTGTCGAGCGCGCCTCCGCGCGCGGCGCCGCTCCACCGCCCCGGGCCGCGGTTTCAGCCGGGGACCCTTCGCCGTCCTGCGCCGTTCGCGCTTCGCGCTACGCGGCTTCGGCGGCTCTGGGTGACAGCTAATCCCGCGGGAAACTCGGCGAATACAGCACCGCGTTCAAAAACAGCGGCAGCGTTCCCCGCCAGAAGAGGCGGAAGTGCGGATCGTCGGCGAAGGTGATCACCTGGCCGCGTCCGTATGGTTCGCTGACGAGGTAGATCGAGCCTTTCAGCCGGTCGATGGATTCGTTCCAGGCCACGCCGGCCACGAGCGGCTTCTCCTTCGTGATCGTCACGATGTTGTCGACGCCGTGGCTGACTGGAAGGAACGCCGCCGAGCCTTCGATCAGCACGTACGGATTGCGCGGCACGCCGAACGTCAGGTACGAACGGTCGTTCATCACCGTGCGGAAGGTCGCGCCGGGAACGCGGTAATCGTTGTACAGCTCGGGCGCGGCGGGGGTCTTGTCTTTGTCGTCGTCCTTCTTTTTCGGCGCTTCCCACGGCTTGAGCTTGGAGATGTCGACGTCCTTCTCGCGCAGGAAACTGCTGGCGCCTTTGACCACCACCAGCGTCCCGCCGCCGTTGAGCCACGACTTCAGCTTCTCCGCGTTTTTGCCGAAGCGATCGCCGTAGTCGCCGTCGGGGAGCACGATCACGCCGTACTTCGACAGATCGACGTTGCGCAGCGATTCAGTGGAAAGGTTGGTGTGCGGCAGCGGCGTGTCGACGTCGAGCGTGTGCCAGAGCATGCCGTAAGACGTTGGACTGACGCGCGGCCCGCCGACGAGGGCAATGCGCGGATCCTTGATGAAGTGAATCTTGGATGAGCCGAAGCTCGTCGCGCCGGTCCAGCCGGAATCGATCGGCGTGATCGCGGCGCCGCTGTCGTGAATGACTTTTTCGAGCGACGCATCGAGATCGGATTTGTTGTTGCCTTTGAGGACGACTACCGAGCCGCGCGCGAAGTTGCGGTCGTTTACGCTGACCACGTCTTCACTGACATTGAAGCGAATGGAATCGCGCAGCATGCGGCCGGCGGCGCGGTACACATTCGGATCGCCGCCGTCGATGATGTAGCCGTAGCGCGCGGCGCGGAAGGGCGGCTGCGGGGGCGCCGCGTACGGATGCATCTCGCCGGTTACCGGCAGCGCCGTCACGTACGTATCGACATTCATCGCCAGCGGCAGCGACCACGAAGTGAGGTCGTAGAACTCGTCCGGCTCATCGGCGTGCGCGCGCTTCTGCTGTTCTTCGACATACCCCTTCGTAAAGACCGGCGAGCGCTCGAGCAGTGTCTGTGCGAGACCGCCGAGCGGCTGGCGCGTGTTGATGACGACCGTGCCGGCGGGGAAGAGATGCGTGTCGGCGGTGTCGCTGTCGATGCGCGACGCCTTGATCGTCACCGATGATGAAAGTTGCGACATCGCGATCGACTGGCGCTGCAGCATTTCGATCAGCGGCCGGAAGTTGGGCGAGTCAGGCTGGAGCAGGTACGTGTTCTGCCCCGACGCAACCTGCTTGCGCATCATCTCGTAGGTGTATTGCAGCAGCCCTTCGCGGTTCTCCGAGGCGGTGCGCAGCGTGGCCATCGCGGTCGTGTAGTGGCGGGCGATGCGGTCGGCCAGCGTGTAAACGGTGCCGTCATCGCGCGTGATGGCGGATCCGGCGCGGCTATGGCCGGCCACTTCGTACGTCATCCCGATCGCGCCGTGCAGCGACGGCCAGGAGTCGCCGTAGCCGGGATAGAAGAGGTCGAACTCCTCACCCGTGAAGAAGGTCCATCCTTTTTTCGTGAACGCTTCGGCGTCGGCGCGGCCGAATTTCTCGAGCCACGTATCGACGTCTTTCGGCAGGTTCGCATTCACCGGCCGCGCGTCAGGCGGGAAAAAGTACGACGACTGGTAGCCCATCTCGTGGAAGTCGACGAAGACCTGCGGATTCCACTTCGTGTACTCGGCCACGCGCGCGCGGACCTCGCGCTGCGACGACCAGGCCCAATCGCGGTTCATATCGATCAGGTAGTGATTGAAGCGGCCGCCCGGCCACGGCTCGTTGAACCGCGATTGG
>DATART010000303.1:0-14376 GCA_036264035.1 Thermoanaerobaculia bacterium
TGGAGCGCTTGTAGATGCTGTGCGGCGACGGTTTCGATCGCATTGCGGCTCGCGGCAGTTCGGCCCTGAACAATCCGGCCGTCGAAGATGAGCCACGCCACGGCCGCTCGATCGAGCAACGCAAACTCGACGATCGCCGCCGTCTTTCCTACGCGACGGACGATTTCAGAGGCGTTGAGAGGCGTGGCCGTTGGCGTGCCACCGGCAAGCTGGTCGAGGAGGAATCTCGAACGTTTCCGCTCAACGATCGACAGGGCCTCCTCCGTCCGTCCGTCGTTGACGAGCAACGTAATCAGCTGGTCGAAAAGAGAATCGGACCGCTCGAAATAGGCGATCCGTAGCAAAGGCTCGTCGATCTGAGACCGCTGCCTCTCGATCTCCTCAATACCCGCGAGGAAGTCGCGCTCGGCGCCGACCTTATCGCCGGCCGCCAGCGAAGCCTGGGCACGTGCGAGGAGCCCGCTCGCGGTGTGGTTGCGCCAACCGTAGCGGTTCCAGATCTCCAATGCTGACCCGTATGCGGCGATGGCGCGATCGGGCCGTCGTGGCATCTCGATCCGGCCGGTCGTGTAGTCGATTTCGCTAAGAATGCGATCCCGCGCGCCCTGAGCGATGATTCCCATTGCGTGCACCCTGGCTGACGCGATCGCCGCAATTGCCTCGTCCTGTCGACCGAGTTCTCGAAGAGCGAGAGCGCGTCGCTCGGTGGATTCGGCGAGCTGGGACGCGTCCCCGCTTTCTTCGGCTAATTGCGAAGCCGCTTTGGCAAACGCAAGCGACACGTGCGGCCTCGAGGCGCGGAGCGAGATGAACGCCATTTCCTGATACGCCACGTACATCCGGATCGGCTCCGCGGCAATCTGGTCGAGCCGTTGTAAAACCTGAAGGCGAAGACGGTCCGCGTCCTCGAGTTCACCCACCGCCGCTTGGCGCGACGCCACCAATTCGGCAATCGAAGCTTCGAGTTCGACCTCACCTGAGCGGCGAGCCTCATCGAGAGCTTTCCGGTAGGCATCCAAGGCCTCATTGGTCGCTCCGGCGCGGGCCTGAATCAGACCCCGAATCCACGCGGCCTCGGCCGCAACTGCCGGATACCGGTCGCCCGTCGCGGCGAGGCGTTCTTCGATCACCACTGCCTTATTCAATGCGTTCTCGTTATGTCCTGCCGACATCGCACTCGACGCTGAGTAGATCTCAGAGCCGATTGCCAGCGGAGATCCGGCGCGTTGAAGCAGTCGCGCCGCCTCCGCGAAACGACTACTCGCAACATCCCAATCGCCCGCTTTCTCGCTGATACGTGCGTCCGCATACATGCGCACGCCTTGGGCAATGTCGGTGCGATGCGCCGCGGCGTGATCAACCATGTCGCGGAGGTAAGGATCGCCTTCACTTGCGCGGATCGCGGCGATAGTGCGCAATGCGTCAAGAACGTCAGCGCTGCCGGTTTCGACCCACTCCTCCAGCAAAACGTTGTGACTGCGTGCACGTGCGCGTTGCGGATACTGCCGTGTTACTCGTTCAATCGCGGCCCGAGGCACGCCGCCGCTCAAGAGGTCTCGATCCTTCTCGTAGCTCGCACGAGGTGCGAGCAGGGCCGAGAGGTGACGTTGCGCTTCGGCGGCCCATCCGCTTTTTGCGTCGAGATCGAGATATTTTCGCCAAGCTTCAATCGCCGCAGGGCGGTTGGCGAGTTGTTCGAGCGAGAGTGCCAGGTTGAATGTTGCGGATTGCTCGTGAGTATCGATGTCCAGCGCGCGAGCAGCATGCTCCGCCGCGTCAGCGATATGCCCCATCGCGAGCTCCGCTGCGGCCAAGTCGCTGAGAGCGACGGCGTCGTCCGGATGAATGCGCGTGGCCTCCTCGAGGAGAGGAAGAGCGGTGCGTGCTTCGCCTACGGCGAGTCGAGCGTCGGCGAGTCGGCGGAGATTTTCCCCGGTTCTGTTCTCAACGAGGGTTTTCTCAAGTTCCTCCAGCGCTCGATACGCCCGCTGATTAGCAACAGTCTCACCGGAGCGGAGCACACGGAAACCCGCGTATTCAAAGACACTCACGCGCCCTACAACGACGCGGGGTCGGTGCCCAAGGAGGGTCAATGGATCGGCCGGGATGGTCCGAATGGCGACCGCGATCGCGACGGCAAAGCCGAGGGCGGCAGCTGCCACACGTCGAAACGTTATCCATGGCGCACTCGCTGCCCCGGTCATGATTGCGTACCCGCAAAACGCGTTGAAGTGATGAGACATATGAGAATACCTGCGATTCGATGATCGCCGAACAAAAAAAGGTAGACGGCAGTTGTCGCTCATCTGATACGACTTGACGGACAGAGATCATCATTTCTTGTAATCAATGTCGGCGAGCTACTGACTCGCGCCACCAAGAAAGGTCGGCGCAAAGAGTCGTCAGCGTGCCGATGCTTGCCCCTCCGCCCTCACCACCTCCGCCAACTGCTCCGCTTCTTCGATCCGGTGATCTCCCGGTTCGACGAAGTTGCGGAGCGACGCGAGGGCTTCGTGGTCGAGGGTTTCCGCCTCGGCGAAGCGGCCTTCGCGGGCGACGACTTTGCCGAGTTGCAGGATTGCCAGGGCGTAGGCGTAGCCGGGGCGTTCGGCCCGGCGGCGCAGGGCGAGGCTGCGGCGGATTAGGGTTCGGCTTCGGGGAGGCGGTTCATGCATGCGAGTTGTTGGTCGACGCCGGCGACGAGCGGGCTAGTTATACGTCGGCCTGCAGCCTATCCAGGCCGGTGCTTTTGCGCACGCTGCACGTCAGCGCTTTCGCTTCCATGATCCTTACGTTCGGCTCCTCGGAAATCGCGACGAGGTCGTTGACGACGTCGCCGGTGACGAGGCCGCGGCCGCCCCAGTGATACGGCAGTCCGACCTGGTGTACGCGGCGGCCCTGCACGTCGAGCGACGGCATGCGGCCGGTGACGAGAGCGCGCGCTTCGATCTCGCCGCGCGCGGTGGCGACGACGATGCAGTCTCCATTGACGACGCCAACCTCGGACGCGAGTTCCGGCGAGATCTCCGCGAAGAGCTCCGGCTGCAGTTCGGCGAGATGCGCGAGCGTGCGCGACATCCCGCCAGCAGTGTGATGCTCGGTCAGACGGTAGGTTGTGAGGATGTATGGGAAGTGCGCGTCGGGCGACGTTGCGTACGCGTTGTCGGGACGCTCCTTCCGATCGGCGGCGGGATTCGCGAGTTGATCGGGATAGAGATCGTTGGCGAGGTTCGACTCGAGCGGTTCGTAGTGCGCGGGGAGCGGTCCGTCTTTCAAACCCGAGGGGACGAAGAGCCAGCCCATGCCGTCGGGATGCATGATGAAGGGCGCGTCGCCGGGAAGCGCTTCATCGCCTCCTTTGTCCTGATCGCCCTCGGAGTCGGGACGCTTCGCCTTTGTGAAGTCGGCGACATCATCGCCGGCCCACTCCCCTTTCGTTTCATCCCACCAGACGAGTTGCTTGCGCTCGCTCCACGGCGTTCCATCCGGCGCGGCGGAGGCGCGGTTGTAGAGAATGCGGCGATCCATCGGCCATGCGTAGCCCCAGCCGTGTCCATACTTGCCGTGCGCATTGCGGCCGTTCGCTTTGTTCTCGCCGTCGAAGACGCCGGAGTAAATCCAGCAGCCGCACGAGGTACTGCCATCGTTTTTCAGCTCGCCGAAATGTTTGATCGGACCGGCATCCGACCGGCCGTGAATCTCGCGCAGCACGGCCTCGGGATCCGGCTCAGCGATCTCGCCGTGAGTCGGGTACTCCCACGTCAGTGCGCGCAGTCCCGCATCGCGCGGAGCGTCGGTCGCCTTCTCTTTCAACAGCCGCCCGAGGTGATAGATGAAGTGCAGCTCGCTACGTGCGTCGCCGGGCGGCTCGATGGCCTGTTCGCGCCATTGCAGCAGCCGCTGCGTGTTCGTGAACGTCCCCGCCTTCTCAACATGCGACGCGGCCGGAAAGAGAAAGACCTCGGTGTCGATCTCCTCGGTGCGCAGTTCGCCGCTCGCGATCTCCGGCGAGTCGAGCCAGAACGTCGCGGTCTCGATCTCGACGAGGTCGCGCACGACGAGCCATTTCAATTTCGACAGCGCCTTCCGCTCCAGTCGCGCGTTCGGCGCGCCGACCGCCGGGTTCTGGCCCATGACGAACAAACCTTCGAGCTTGCCGTCCGCCATATCGAGCCAATAGCCGAAGTGCGAGTGATCGCCGGTCAGCCGCGGCAGCCACCGAAATCCGAAGTCGTTCGCCTTCGTCGCCGCATCGCCGTAATACGCCTTCAGCAGCGAGACGATGTAGCTGTCGATGTTGTACCACCACCCCTTCGGCGACTTGTGCGTCTCGATCCACTCCTTCAACGACCCATCGCCCTCGGGATCGTGAGCCGGCATCGGCAGGTAGCCCGGCAGGATGTCGTAGAGCGTCGGGATGTCGGTCGATCCCTGGATCGACGCGTGCCCACGCAGCGCCATGATCCCGCCGCCGGGACGTCCGATGTTGCCGAGGAGCAGTTGCAGAATCGCAGCGGCGCGGATGATCTGAACTCCGGATGAGTGCTGCGTCCAGCCGACCGCGTAGCAGATCGCGCCGGTCTTCTCGCGTCCCGAGGCGCTGGTGAAAACGTCAGCAACTTCGAGGAAGCGTTCCTTCGCGATGCCGCACGATTGCTCGACCATCTCCGGCGTATAGCGCGCGAAGTGGCGCTTCAGCACCTGGAACACGCAGCGGGGATGCTGCAAGGTTTCGTCACGATGCGGCTCGTGCAGCGCCTGCGCTTCGCCGCCTCGATCCTTGCCGTGCCCTCCCCGCTTCGCATCCATCCCCGGCTGCTTGCTCGGCTTCGCTCCCTCGTACAGCCATGTCTCCGAGTCGTACTGTTTCTTCTCCGCATCCCAGCCGCTGAACAACCCGCCGAGGTCCTCGGTATCGCGAAAGTCCTCGCGCAAAATCGTGGCGGCATTGGTGTACGGGATGACGTAGTCGCGAAAGTAACGATCGTTACTAATCGTGTAGTTGATCAGCGCACCGAGAAAGACGATGTCGCTCCCGGCGCGCAGCGGCAGCCAGTAGTCGGCCATGGCGGAAGTGCGATTGAAGCGCGGATCGACATGGATGATTTTCGCGCTGTTCTTTTCACGCGCCTCGATCACCCACTGGAATCCGACCGGATGGTTCTCCGCCATCGACGAGCCCATGATCAGGATGGCGTCCGCGTTGGCGAGGTCCTGCTGCGCGGTCGTCGCGCCGCCGCGCCCGAACGACGTCCCCAGACCGGGGACGGTGGAGCTATGTCATATCCGGGCCTGGTTGCTGACGCAAACCATGCCCAGACCTCCTGTGAAGAGTTTCTTGATCAGGTAGTTCTCTTCGTTGTCGAGCGTGGCGCCGCCGAGGTGGGCCATGCCGGTGGTGTACATGAACGCGTCATCGAAGGTGCGCGCGCGCGTGTCCCACATGCGCTCCGCGACCATGCGCATGGCCTGGTCGAGCGGCAACTCGATCCACGACTTCGAGCGCGGCGCGCGGTACTTCACCTTCGTCAGGCGCCCATCGTGAGTGACGAGCTGATACGAGGCGGAACCTTTCGGACAGAGATGCCCGCGCGAGATCGGCGACTCCGGATCGCCCTCGATCCCGACGACCTTCCCCTCGCGATGGTAAACAAGTTGTCCACATCCGACGCCGCAGTAGGGACAGATGGATCGCGCGACGTTCGCGCCCTCGGTCTTCGGTCTTAACGCATGCGTCGCGCCCGACATCGCGTCGACGCCGGTGCCGTCGCTTCCCGATCTCAACTGCCGGATCAGCGGCCACTTCAGAAGGAGCTCGGCGAGCATCGTCAGAAGTGTATGCAATTCGCGGGACCTCTTTCACGCGGAGGCGCGGGGAACGCGGAGAGAAGAAACGCTTTAATCTCCGCGTTCTCCGCGCCTCCGCGTGAAAAAGGTTCTTACGCCGGCTTCGCGGAAGAGGAACGTTTCACCGACAACGTCATCTCGAACTGCGCGACAGGCTCTTCGCCGAGCTTTTTCGGGACGCGCGCGGTGACGTGCACCGTCGTCTCCTCGCGTTCGCCCGAATCGATCGCGCGGCGCACCAGTGCCTGAATGGCCTCGCCATCTTCACACGCGAAATGCACATCATCCTCGGGGCGCTTGAGGAACTCCGCGCGGATGGCTTTGAAGACGAAGGAGAGTTTCACTTTCATCGCCGACATGAGGTGAAAGCAGATCAGCCCTCCGGCCACGTCCGCGCCGATGCAGAGCGCGCCGAAGTACATCGACTTGAGATGATTCTTCGTCCGCCAGTTCAGCGGAATGCGCACCTCGCAGCGGCGCTCGTTCACTTCGAGAACCCTCGGTTTGGTGAAGTAAAGGAGAAAGACATTGCGCAGCGCCCAGAGACGAACGCCAACGGTGGCCTTGTTCATCGCTGCGCCTTCTCGGGATCGACTTTGCGCCGCGCGTACGGCATCGTGGCGCGATCCCAGATCGCGTCCGGAATGAGCCGCGCGAAACGCATCAGGATCGACATCGGCCGCGGAAACTCGACGACGCGTTTGCCGCGCTCCAAACCGTCCGCGATCACGCGCGCCGCATCGTCCACTTTCATCAGGAACGGCATCTTGAACCGATTCTTCTCCGTCATGGCCGTGATGACGAATCCCGGATTGACGGTAGTGACGCCGACGCCATACGGCCGCAGCTCGACGCGGCTGGCCTCGAGAAACGCATGCATGGCCGCCTTCGTCGCCGAGTAGACAGAGGAGGTGGGAAGTCCGCGCAGGCCGGCAATCGACGCGATCCCTGCAAACCTTCCCGCCCTCCGCTCGATCATCGACGGGATGACGGCGTCGAAGAGATTGAACATGCCGATTACGTTCACGCGCATCATCAACTCGGCATCGGCGAGAACGAACTTCGATGCATGCGACGGAACGCCAACGCCGGCGTTGGCGATGGCGAGATCGAACGGACCGTTCAATGCCTGCTCGCCCTGTTTGACGGCGATCCTCACGGCGGTCGCATCGGTGACGTCGCACGGCAGCGCGATCGACTTCGTCGGCAGCTCTTTCACCAGCGCGTCCAGCAAATCGGCACGACGCGCGAGCAGCGCGATATCCCATCCGCGCCGCGCCAGCTCGCGCGCCAGCGCCTCGCCGATCCCGCTCGATGCGCCGGTGATGATTGCTCGCATGACGCGGAGTGTATCCGCGGCCTGAGCGCGAAGTGCGACGAAATCGCGCGCGAAGGCGCGCTCACCAATACAGCCCCAGGCTCGGCCCGGGGCTGGGACGCGCGGACGAACGTGCGGCCGCGGAGGCGGCCGCTGCAACGATCTCGCGCGGCGCGAGCATTTGTAGTGGCCGCCTCCGCGGCCACGAACCTCGTTCGCGCCGCGTTCCCCGCGCAAAGCGCGGGGCTTTATTGGCGAGCGCGCCTCCGCGCGCCACACCAATGCGTCACTTCAGTTCCGGTAGCTTCACCCTCTCCTCGAAAACCCGCGCGAAGAGGTCGCCGACCTTGGCCAGGCGATTCGGCATCGTGCGCAGATTGAATTTTTTCGGGTCGAGCTTCTTCGTCACCTCTTCCCATTTCAGCGGGGCGGAGACCGGGGCGCCGTCGATGGCGCGGAGTGAGTACGGCGCAACGACGGTCTTGCCGTAGGCGTTCTGCATGCAGTCGAGGTACAGACGTCCGCGGCGTTTGTTCAGCGCGCGCTCCATCGTGAACTCGGGGACTTTCGACGCCACGGCGGCGCTGATCGAGCAGGCGAACTCGTTCGCTTCCTCGTGCGTGTAGCCGCCGGCAAGCGGGACGAAGACGTGGATGCCGCGCTTGCCGGACGTCTTCGGGATCGACGGCAGGCCCAGATTGTCGAGAAGGCCGCGCACGATGATGGCGGCGTCGATGGCCTGCTCGATCCCCTTCCCTTTCGCGGGATCGAGATCAAAGACCAGCCAGTCCGGCTCGTCGAGCGCGGCGCCCCGCGAGGCCCACATATGGATGGTGAGCACCGACATCTGGGCCAGCCAGCGCAGCGTCTCGGGCTTGTCGACGACGAGATGTTTCACGCTCTTGTGCGCAGTCGTGCGCGTCGGCGTTTCGATCGTCGTCAGCCATGGTTGGGCGCCGCGGCCGACGTCCTGGTGAAACCATGACGGCTTGTCGATCCCTTCGTTCCAATGCTCGAGCGCGAGCGGCCGGTCGCGCAACGCCCGGATCATCGGCTCGGAGACGGCGGCGTAGTAATCGGCGACGTCCTGCTTGGTGATGCCGTCGCGCGGATAGAGGATGCGGTCGGGGTTGGTGAGGGTGACTTGGGTGTGGGGTGTGGGGGGGGGGGTGTGGGATCGCGCGGATTTTTTCGACGGCGATTTCTTCGACGATTTCGCCGCAGCCACTGGAGCCTTCTTCGCTGCCGTAGGTTTCGTTTTCATCTCCGACTCCCCACTCCCCACTCCCGACGCCCTCTCGCGAACGACCTCAGACACTTTCTTATCTTCCCGAATCCCCAGAAACGCCGGATGCCGCAATCGATTGTCCGCCGTCCACTCCGTGAACGCGACCTGCACCACGAAGCGCGGCTTGACCCATGTGGCCACGCGTTCGCGCGGCGCGTCCTTCACCAGCGACTTCGGCACGACGTCCTTCGACAGCTCGTCCTTCCACCAGACGCGCTGCTTTGCGGAGAAGCCGGTGCCGACCTTGCCGGCGTAGTGCAGCGCGCCATCGTCGCCCATGACCGCGAGGTGCAGCGAGCCGACTTCTTTCGACGAATGCGTCGATGGATTCCAGCCGACGACGATCAGCTCCTGCTCGTTGATCGCTTTGATCTTCAGCCACTCCTTCGATCGCCGTGGTTCGTAGACCGAGGAGCGCCGTTTGGCGATGATCCCTTCCCATCCCGATTTCTTCGCCCGCTCCAGCGCCTCGGCGCCCGAAGTCGTAATCTTCTCGGAGACCTTGATCGCGGCAGGAGTCCGCTTCAACGCCTTCTCCAGAATCGTTCGCCGCTCGTCGTAGGTCCGCTTGCGCAGGTCCTCGCCGTCGAGCCAGAGGATGTCGAAGACGATCAGGATCTCGCGGCGGTCGCCCTGCTGCAGGAGCTGGAATCGCGGGGCGCCATGCTCATCGAGGACGACGATCTCGCCATCGATGACCATCTCCGGCCCTTTCAGTTTCGAAAGCGCGGCGGCCACGGCGGGAAAGCGCGGCGCGAGATCGAGCTCGTTCCGGCTCCACATGGCGATGTCGCCATCGACGATGGCGCAGACGGCGCGGAAGCCGTCGTACTTCAGTTCGTACGCCCAGCTGTCACCGGCGGGCGGCGCGTCAGTGAGCGTCGCAAGCATGGGCGGGAAGACTTTGCGGAGGAGATTTTCGGGTGTTGATCGTTTTGTGGCCATGATTGTGGTCAGAAAAACTGAACCACAGTGGCACAGAGGACACAGAGAACATCTCTGTGATCTCTGTGTCTCTGTGGTTGAAAGTATTGCGTCCGCCGTGCCTAGTAATGCACTCGATGCTCATAAACAAACGCCTCCCGCCGCCCGCGCCGCACCAACGGCGTGAACAGCGCGTGCCGCAGCGACTCGGCGTTGCGCGTCTCCAGCGACATCGAGCCGGTGGTGTTCCGGATCGTGCGCACGTTGGTGACGAGACCGTCGGTGTTCACGTCCGCTTCGAGGACCACGTCGCCGTGCACGCCCGGCTGCGTTACCGGCTGCGGCTCGCGCGTGAAGTGCGGTTTGACGTTGTCTCCCTCCGCCTTCGTCGCCTCGGCGGCATCGACCAGCTCGTTCGCGCGCACCCAGCCGCTTCCGGTCGCCGTCCGCACCTCGGCCCACGCGCCGCGGCGTGAGAGCACTGAAACGGACTCGCCATGCTGATACGTCGTCACGACCGGCGCGTCGTCTAATGCTTTGGTGTGAATCTTCAGCGCGGACTCGCGGACGTATTGCACCTCGATCGGCATCCGCGTGTCGGTAGCCTCGGCCTTCGGCTCGTTGTCGCACGCGGCGAGGCCTGCGACCGCGATGATGAAGAGCGCGCGCTTCATCCGAACACGTCCCGCTGCGTGAAAATCGTGTACGAGATCGCCGTCGCTGCGATCGCCCATATGCCGAGGAGGCCGATGCAGAAGAGCATGGACATGCCGTCGTACGGCGGCGGCTCGCCGGTGTAGTAGTCGGCAAGCGGCAGCGCGCTGACGAAGAGGTACTTGCCGGCGGTCCAGTCGGGGCTGACGCGCGTGAGGATCGTGCCGCCGATCAGCGAGGCGAGCATCGTCCCGATCGCCGCGGCGCTCGATTTGAAGAGCACCGACAGAAGCAGCGCGATGCAGGCGACGGTGAGCAGCGCGAACCACTCCAGGCCGTACGCGATCAGCGTGTCCTTCCACAGCGGCAACTGGCGTACGGCGTCGATCTGCAGCGCGCCTCTGGCCACCGAGAAGCCGGTGAACGTCGGCGCGGTCCAGCCGCCGCGCGGCAGAAACGGCGCGGAGACGACGTACGCGAGCAGGCCGCCGGTGGCGAGCGTCAGCGTGGCGAAGCCCCACAACGTCAGCAGCTTCGCAGTGAGCACTTTCCATCGCCGGACTGGGCGCGTGAGGAGCAGCTTGTCCGTGCCTTCGGCGTTTTCCGCCGACACGATGTCGCTGCCGAGGATGCCGACGAGAAGCGGCAGCAGCAGAAATCCGGCGACGTTCGCGAACGTGCGCACGAAGATCGGTGCGGTCGGCTTATTCGGCTCGATGTCGTGATCGAGATAGAACTGCAGCCGGTTGATCTCCGCGCGCAGCGACCGCGCCCACGTCTCGTTGATGCGCCCGCGCCGCAAGGTGTTCTGGTACGACGCCACCTGCTGCTGGATCTCCGCCCGCCAGTTGCGATTGCGATTCTCCGTCAGCCGCCGGTACTGCGAATACGTAACGAGCGCGATGATCGCGAAAAGAATGGCGGCCACAACCGCGAAGCGCTTGCGTCGCAGGATTTTCAGGGTTTCGTTTTGAATTAATGGCACCATAACGCGCGTCGCCATTCTATAGGCGCATTCCCGAGGCCCTTTTGAACCCCTTCAAACGATTCTTTCTTTTCGCTGCTGCGTCAGCGTTCTGCCTCAGCGCCTACGCGACCTCGGCGACGCCGCCCACGCCCGTCATCGACTCGGTCAGCCCGACGGTGATCACCGCGTCGCTGACGCCGCAGACGTACACCATCACCGGGCACGACTTCCTCAGCGGGGCGGCGGTGATCGTCGCGCCGTCGGTGGGGTCTGGAAGCATCAATCTCGCGCAATCAGTCACGGTTGTTTCCGCCACGAAGATTACCTTCACGGTGCAATGCCTTCCGACCGAGAGTGCCGCGGTTGACGTCTACATCATGAATCCAAATGGACGGGAGTATTCCGTCTCGCGCGGAGCCATGACCATGCAGGCGCAGCTCTCGGATCTCACGCCGATCATCATCGACACGACCGGCGACTCATCGGATGCCGACCCCCGCGACATCACCACGGTCGTCCGCGCGATGGTTACGCCGCACTCCAGCGCGACACTCGTCTTTGACGGCATCATTCCCGTTCCGCGGCTGGCGTATGCGTACAAAGGCGTGGTCAGCGCTACCGATGACGACGGCGACGGAGTCGTTGCCTTCCACTCCCTTGCCGTCGGACCCGGCCGCATCATGTTCGTCGTCATCGATGCGGCGGGCGTGATGCACAAGACCATGGCGCCGTTTCAGGAGGCGTTGCCCGATTCGAACTGGTATTCGTCGCAACCACACCCAGAAAGAAGTCCGGATGGCACGATGTCGCGTTACGACTTCGACATCCGTTTCGACGCCGCGTTTTTGTGGGTCCGGCCCGGCGTCGGCTCGTGGTTCGTTTTCCCGGCCGATCACAACGCCATTTCGGACGCTGACGGGATTCCATTCTGGGACGAGCATATCGTCGTTCCAACAACCGCCTTTCAACCGGTTTCCGGAACTGCCTCGGGACCGCCGCCGGCTTCGTTTGCGCCGTCGGACGTCGTGGCGCTCCTCGATGACCAAGCCTGGTCCATCGAGCGATTGCCGTCGCCCCTCACCGGGAGCGCCGGCGGGTCGATCCGTCTCTTCTTCAATACGACGAAAGAAGGGACAGGCGCCACGATCTACGTGCGCCGCATTTCAGGCAGCGAGGGCACGGTGTCGGTCAATTACCACACGGTCGACGGTACGGCACGCGCCGGCGTCGACTATGTCGCGAAGTCCGGCACGGTTACGTTCGCGCCCGGCGAATATGTGAAGACCTTCTCGATTTCGACGATCGACGACGGCGTTTACGGAAATGGGTATCGGAACCTCTCGCTTGCCATCACAGCAGATGCGGCGACGGTTCCCATATCGAGCTATCCCCTCAACATCTCCGATGCGCAGGATCCGCCCGTCATCTCGATTGACGATGTCCGCATCAATGAAGGCGACGTTCCGTCGACATTGCAGGTACCTGTCAGGCTTACCGGCAGGACCGCTGTGATGGCCAGCGTCCACTTGTACACCTTCGACGACCATCAGAATTATGGTTCGACGCAGACTCTTACCTTCGCGCCCGGCGAGACGTTGAAATTCATCTCGATTCCGTACACAGGAAACAGCACCCCCGGCCCGGACCGCACCATCACGATTCACCTCGAATCGCCCGTGAACGCCATTCTGCATAGCACGACCGCCGTAGTGACGATCGTCGACGATGACACGCAGACTCTTTCCGTGAATGACATTCAAGCCGAGGAGCAGAGCCAGACGGCTGACTTCCTCGTGACGATGTCGCGCGCCGTCGGGGTCCCGGTCACGGTTCACTACGCAACATTTGACGGCACGGCAACGGCGCCGCTTGATTACACCTCCACATCGGGAACTCTCACGTTCGCGCCAGGCGAGATCGTGAAAACCGTGAGCGTCCAGGTCGTACACGATCAGATCGCCGATCCCGACGAGACATTCACGTTGAAGTTGTCCGACGCCGCCGGCGCGACGATTACGAAGAGCATCGGGACCGCAACGCTTCTCGAATCGGATCGCCTCCCGCAGCCGGTTGTGTTGATCGATGACATTGCCGTCGCCGAGGGCAATTCCGGAACGACCGACGCGACGTTCAACGTCCGTCTCTCATTCGCCTCGGCACTTCCCGTTGTCGTGGCGTGGAGGACCGAGAATGGTTCCGCGCACGACGACAGCGACTACACCGCCGGCAGCGGAAGGCTCACATTCCCACCTGGGGAAACATCTCTCCCGCTGACGGTGAAAATCAACGGCGATACCACGCCTGAGTCGAATGAGACGTTTCGCCTGGTTGTCATCGCGGCGTCGAATGCCATCGTTGGTAATGGCGCCACGTGCACGATCGTGGATGACGACAGCGCACCACCAGTGCCGCCGCGCCGTCGTTCTGTCGGTCATTAATCCACGCTCTCGCCGCCGGTCGCTTCGAGGAACATTTCCTCGAGCGACTGCGTGCGGCGTTGGGCGTGGAAGACGTTGATGCCGGATTGCACCATCGCGGCGATGAGCGGCGGGGCGTCGGGTTCTTCGATGGCTAACCAGATTCGATCAGTGTCGGTGCGGAACGGGAGGTTGCGTTCGGCGGCGATGGCGGCGGCGCGGGCGACGTCGTCGACGCGCAGCTCCATCTCGCGGCGGCTGGAGATCAGCTCGCGCACCGTGCCTTCGCGGAGGATGCGTCCTTTGTGAATGATCGCGACACGGTCGCAGGTCAGCTCGATCTCGGCGAGGAGGTGCGAGGAGATGAAGATGCTCATCTGCCGTTCGCTGGCGAGTTTTCGCAACAGCTCGCGGATCTCGCGGATGCCGGCGGGGTCGAGGCCGTTCGCGGGCTCGTCGAGGATAAGCAATTTCGGATCGCCGAGGAGCGCTTGCGCGATGCCGAGGCGCTGGCGCATGCCGAGGGAGTAGGTGCCGACGCGCTGATCGAGACGGTGCGCGAGCGAGACGAGTTCGGCTACGCGTTCGATCTCCGTTCGTGCAACGCCAAGCATGCGCGCGAAGTGCTCGAGGTTTTCGCGGCCGGTCATGAAGCGATAGAGGTCGGGGTTCTCGACGATGCAGCCGACGCAGCGCATCGCATCCTCGAACTGATTTCGCTGATCGAAACCGCAGATGGTGACGTTGCCGGACGTCGGCTTGATCAGGCCGACCAGCATCCGGATCGTGGTGGTCTTGCCGGCGCCGTTCGGCCCGAGGAAGCCGAAGATCTCGCCGCGCTGCAGCTCGAAGGAAACGTCATCGACGATCGTTTTGTCGCCGATGATTTTCGTGAGGTTGGTGGCGGTGAGGGTTGGGGTCATGTATGGGATGGTGTGGCACAGACCAGACGTGTCAAAAT
>DATART010000025.1:0-8610 GCA_036264035.1 Thermoanaerobaculia bacterium
CGCCGGCTCGGAATGACAGCTTCCACCATCGCGAAGCGCCTACGCTGCTTTGAATGAGCGTCTCCTTTGCCGCATCGATCTCCAGCGTGTACGCGTCGCCGCGCGCGGACGTGATCGTAACGCTCGCGTCATCTCCGAAAAAACGCGGCATCACGTGCAGGTTTTCGTACAGGCGTCCGTCGGGACCGGCGTAGCGAAGAACGTAGCGCGACGAATCGGCAAGCTCGCGGCCCGGTTCCGTCATCAGCCAGCGAACGTTCAGCCGGTCGAGCAGCGGCGACGCGTCGTCGATCCACTTTTTGTAGTACGCATGCGTGATCGCGCTGCCGATGAAACGAACATATTTCGCCGGTTCCATCGGATCGTGAATGCGCGCGTCCTCGATGCCGAACATCGCGTTGGTGTTCGGAAAAAGGACGTTGCCGATGCCCGTCACGCGATCGAATCCGGGTCTGTGGTATCGCAGCACAGCGTCGATGAGCGGCGTGCGGGGATAAAAGGTGCTGAGCGGAAAAGCGGAGTTCCAGCCGATCGTCAGCGGCCACATTTCCGCGATCACCGCGCCGGCGAGCAGCAGCGACGCAAGTGTCCTTGCGCCAGGGATCAGTGCAATCGCGGCGAGGACGAGAACGATCGCGCTTGGAATGATGGAGAGGAGACCGGCGTGGCGCGCGGCATCACTCGGGAACGGCGTCCTCATCGCGATGATCCCGACGAGCAGCGCCGCCGATGCCAGGCCGATGGCAAATGGAACTGTACGCAATCGATCCAATGCCGCGGCGATCAGCCCAGCCAGAATCCAGGCGAAAAGGAAACGGAGGCGCGCGTGCGCCGCGAGGCCGACGATCGCGTGCAGCGCGGCGACGGCCGGCTTGACACCGGCGAGCAGCAAGAAGATTCCGATCGCGGCGAGCACGAAGAAGAATTCGCGATCGCGAAAACGGCGCCGCGCAATAGTGTCGATGCCGATGGCGATGATCGCGGCGATGCCGAGGATGCCGGCGAATCCCGTCACGGCCTCTGCGCCGGCGGGACCCCACGGATTGCCGGGGCGCGTTCCGTACAACCGCGGTTGCACGAGCAGCGCTAGCGAGATTGCGTCGGAGAACGGCATCTCGGGGCCGGCCGCCTTCATATCCGCGAAACGTGTCGACGCCTGAACGTTTTCCGCGAACGGGATGACCATCGGCAATGCCAGAAGGAATGCCACGGCGCCCGCACCGGTGAGCGCGGGCAGAAACGCGCGCTGTTTTTCGACGATCACGATCCAGAGCACGTACGCGATCGCGAACAACAGGATGTGCACTGCCGTCTCGGGATGGCCGCAGAAGGCCACCGTCGCGCCGATGGCCGCGGTCATCGCGAATCGCGCATACGTGCGGCGCTCGACAAGCAGATCGATCTGGTACAGCACGGTGGGCAGAAAGCAGGCAGCGCTGCTTTGTGCCCCGTGCAGCCACACCACCACGAACGGACCGAATCCGTACGCGATCGCGGCGATGCTGCTCGGCAGAACGCCGTATCGCCGCCGGCAATAGAGAAACATAGACGTCAGCGCGACAAGCACCTTCATGGCCGCCTCGGCGGTCATCGCGTAGCCGAGCGGCAGCGGCAGCGCCAGAATCCGCAGCGGCGAAAATGCCGCGCTCTCGGCGTTGGCCAGCAATGGATACCCGCAGCCCGCCAGCGCGTTCCACAGGGGCGCGAGTCCAATCTTCCACGCCTCCCGCACCTGGTGCGCCCACGGCACGAGCAGCATCGGCATGTCCTGTGTCTCCATGTTCAGCACGGTGTACTTCGTCAGCCCCGGAGCGGACGCGGACCATGGCGCGATCAGTTTCGGGATGTCCGTGGCGATACAGACATACGGTCCGGTCATCGCCTGGAAAAAGAAGACCACGACGAGCGCGAAGAAAAGCGCGGCGATGCGCTTCGGCAGCGGGTTACCGCCGCGCCGCGCGAGCGCGACGGCGATCGCGTAGATGGCGCCGACATAGATGAAGGTGGGATTCAACGGGGAGGGATGGTAGCGTTCAAACGCTTTCACCACAAAGACACAAAGGACACAAAGAGAATCCCTTTGTGTTCTTTGTGTCTTTGTGGTTCAAAGGTTTTCGGCGACGTCGTTTGCCTTCGTGAATGACGCCGCGTCGCCTTCGACGATCCGGCGCACGATCTCCACGAATGCGTCGATATGCGGGCGCAGGTTTTCGCGGTTCGCGTCGATGATCGGCGACCACACCGCCGCTTCGCTGCCGGCGAGGCGGAGGAAGGTTCGCAGGCCGGGCCCGGCGAACCTGAGATCAACGGCCTGATCATGCAGGTACGCGGCGAGGGCGGTGGAGAGGATCTGCGGCAAGTGGCTGGTCAGCGCGACGGCGCGATCGTGTTCGTCCGCATCGACGATCTCCGCGTGGGCGCCGCAGGCGGCGATGATTTCGCGGACGGTGACGTCGTCGCGATCGATGAACCAGGTTGCACCTTCGAAGAGATCGGCGCGCGCCGCATTGATGCCCCGCGCAGCGGAACCGGCAAGCGGATGGCCGGCGACGAAGCGATCATCAGCGATCGCGCGAAGAGGCGCCATCACGCTGCATACCGAGGTGATGAGCGGAGCGTGGACGTTGGCGAGGAGAGGCACGGCCACGTCGACCGGCGTGGCGAGAATCACGACATCCGTATCGCCATCGAGCGACGTCACGCGCTCGTCGGCGGCTTCGCCGGGATCGAGATCGGGATCGGAATCGAAAAATGCGACGCGCCATCCGCGGCGGCGCAGCGCGAGACCGATCGATCCTCCGATGAGACCGAGTCCGGCGATCAGCGCGCGCCGCGCGGACATCACTGCGCCATCATGATCAGCGTGCGGTCGACGGTCTGCGACGTCGATGCGTCAAAGTACGGCCGCGTGATCGTCACCCGCGGACGATTCGGCTTCGGATCGATCTGCGCGCCGCGGTATGCCCCGACCGCTTTCGATGCATCGAGCTTGATGTTCAGCTTCTGCGCGACTGGAACGATTGCGGCGGCGTCCTTGGCGAGATCGCCCGTGTAGTAGTACGCGGGCGGCTTCGCGGAGCTGAGGTTGTTCGTCGCGTCCGGCGCGATCTTGTTATAGCCGTACGACTGCGCGTAAAACTCCGCGACCTTGTCGAGCGGCGCGTCGGTGTCATAGATCGCGATCGGCGGTACGTCGTCGTTCGGCCGGAAAACCTTGCGAGCCTGTTTCCAGAGATCGGTCAGTTGCGCGAGATACCGCGAGCCCGGGTAGATCGTGAATGCGAACGATTCCGGCTCCGTCGATTCGCTTTTCTTTTCTTTGCCGCAGCCGGCAGCGACAAGCGCGATGAGCATCGCCGCCGCGAGCAAACGTGTACTTCTCTTCATGCTGATTGCCTCCAGGTCATTGATTCGACTCTAGCATACGGATTGCGGACGGAATTCGTTTCTACTTCGCTGCCGCCGTGGCGCGATCGCGCGCCGCGCGGAACTCGTCGCCCGGCTTCCAGTTCGGCATCGTGGCGGCATTCGCGGCTTCCCATCCCATCCAGATTCCCAACTGCCCCATCTGCACGGCCTCGGACCAATCCCAGTTCGGATCGTACTGATCGCTCGGCTGGTGGTAATGATTGGCGCGGAAGTCGGTCGACCACTGATCGCCGAATCCAGCCGGCTTGCCGATGACGGTGTGACCGGGATCGATCGAAAACGCCGGAATGCCGACCTTGCCGAAGCTGAAGTGATCGGAGCGGTAGTAGTGGCCCTGCTCCGGTTCGGGGTCGGGGATGATGGAGAGGCCGAGCGCGCTGGTGATGCGCTGTGCGGTTGGATAGAACGTCGTTCGTTCGATGCCATTCATGTTGACGTCGCGTACGCGGCCAAGCTCAGGGATCATGTCGTAGTTGATGCCGAGGGCGATGCGGCCTGATGGGAGCGGCGGATTCTGCGCCAGGTACGCCGATCCGATCAGCCCCTGCTCCTCGGCGGCAACCGCCGCGAAGTAGACGCTGCGCTTCGGTGCCGGCATCTGCGTCCAGACGCGCGCCATCTCGAGCAGAATCGCGCAGCCGGAGGCGTTGTCGAGCGCGCCGTTGTAGATCGTGTCGCCGGTTTTGTCGGCAGGTCCGACGCCGAGGTGATCGTGATGCGCGGAGTAGAGGATCGCTTCATCGCGCAGCTTCGGATCGCTGCCCGGTAGCTTTGCGACAACGTTCGTAGTGTTGAACGAGCGCAGCTTGCTGACGATGTTGCCGGTGAGCTTGATGCCGAGCGGCACGGGCTGGAAGCTGCGCGAAGATGCCTGCTGCGTCAGCGCGTTCAAGTCCTGTCCGGCCGCCGCGAAAACGGCGCGCGCTTCGTCCTCGGTCATCCAGCCGGCGAACTTCAGCGCGGGCGCGCCCGGCTTGTTCTTCATGAACGAGTTCTCGCTGCCCCACGAGTTGGACACAACGTTCCAGCCGTAGCCGGCGGCGGGCGTGGTGTGGATCAGGATGACGCCGGCGGCATTCTTCGACGTGCCGATCTCGTACTTGTAGGTCCAGCGGCCGTAGTACGTGCGCGCGTTGCCTTTGAAGAGATCGGGCTCCTGCGCGTTGGCTGGCGGATCGTCGACAAGCATCACCAGCGTCTTGCCGCGCGTGTCGATTCTTGTAATCGTCCCACTTGTACTCAGGGGCGACGACGCCATGGCCGACGAAGACGAGATCGGAGTCGATGGTGTCGTTTTCGGTCTGGGTCTGGTTCTGCCCGACGATCTGCGTGCCGAAGGCCAACGGAGCGCCGATGGGCGTCCCATTCTTCGTGAATGCGAGTGATGACTTGGCGCGATCCGTGGCGATGCCGAGGAGCGGGACGTTCTGATAGTAGGTGCCGTTGTCGCCGCCAGGCTGCAGGCCGTACGCCTCGAACTGTGCGGCGATGTACTGCTGCGCGATCTCGTCACCGCGCGTTCCCGGTCCGCGGCCCTCGAGCAGGTCGCTGGCGAGGAACTGATCATGTGCAGCCATCGCCTTGCCGGAGAGAAGGGCCATCCCCTTCTTCACGGGAGGCGGCGGCGTGTCTTTCGTGTCCGGCGTCGCTGCCAGAACGGGCAATGCAGCCAGCGTGGCGAAGGCGATGATCGAGCGCAGTCGGTGCATGTTGATACTCCTTATTTTGAGGTGCCGGGCTGCCGGATGCAGCGCAGTGAGCCAGGCGACGAGCCAACCATATCGCAGCCTATTAGAAACTTAGGAGTCTTCGGGCCGCCGAATCCCTACCCGCCGTAACCAAACGTTCACCAAACTGGCTCCTATGAGCGCCTGATCGAAGAAAAAAGCGGATTGTTACGAAAAAGAGGGTAGGGATAGCGGGAGATAAATCACTCCTAGACAGAGTGCGATATATGTTCACCGAATCCACAGACGTGATCGGCGACCTGAAGATGCCGTTGCAGGAGCGAGTGGTCGATAAACTGGCGGACATGTTGTTCGCCGGCGACATGATCCTCGACATGCTGCGCGACGAGCGGTCGAACAAGTTTGCCGGGCACCTCACGAGCGTCGAACCATCGGTGCGCCTCGTCTACGATCAGATCAACGAGCTGATGAAGCAGTTGACCGATTGAGGCGACGCGGCCTGCGCGCTGGATGCGTGGCTCCACGCACGGCTCGGCAAGGCACCCATCCGTGTCCCTCCCAACTTCATCATCCGCCGGCCACAGGCGGGATGAACGCCAGCTCGTCGCCATCGCGCAACGGTTCGTCGGCGCTGACGTAGCTCTCGTTGACCGCGATCATCGGCGGCTGGATGTAGTCGCGAAGCTCGGGATGCCGATCGCGCAGACGCTGCCAGACGTCGGCGGCACGCGTACCCTCGGGGACATCGATCACCTTCTCGCCGCGTCCGGCGATGTCGCGCAGCACGGCGAAGAAGAGCAACCGGATTTTCATCGCTGCGCATTCTACTTGCGTAGAATTGCGGCGCTTTGGAAAGGCGATTCATATCCTCGATGACGGTCGACGCCGCGCTGGCGCGACATCCCGCCGCGAGGTGGGTCTTCGCCGCCTATCGCATCGGCGGCTGCGACGGCTGTTCGTCAGCGTCGGACGAGACGCTGGCCGAGGTGGCGGAAGGCTATCGGCTGGATCTGGAGAGGCTGCTGGCGGACCTGAACGCGCTGTCGTGATCGTGGCGTTGGACAAATTTGCAACTGCCGTTGCGCCCGTTGCAAAATTTTCCGTAGCGTCGAAAGGCACTTTTGGAGCCGTTTCCCGAGAGCAAGAGACAGAAACGGCGCTAAAAATCGCCACTTATTCGACTTGGCAGGCCCCGTGCAAAAGGGTGGAGCACGATGAAACAGGTTTCGACAGCTTCGAGACCGCAACGCGGGTCCCATCTCACTCGCCCGCGTCTAGTGGCTACTGCGAGCCCCCTCCTAAACTATTGGACCGATTTTGGACGATTATTCACTTTGCTTCCTTGAATCCCACCAACTGGCCGCAGCAGTCCAAACCAAAGCGATGTACCACAACGGAGCCGAAAGGCTCCGTTAGTGCTTTTGGGCGATACCATTCGATCCCGTGAAGCGGAAGATCAAATCGTATCCGCCGCTCTCCTCCTTCGCCACAACCGGCGGTTGAGCGTGCAAGCTGGGTCAGGATGACCTTCACTCCGTCCTGGCAAAACTCCCTTCCCAGGAAGGGCTGGGGGATCTTGTCGTCGGTTACGGCACGAACGACGACGCCGCGGTCGTGCGCATCTCCGGCGATATCGCGATTGCACAGACGGTCGACTTCTTCACACCCATCGTCGACGACCCGTACGTCTTCGGAGCCATCGCCGCGGCGAACTCGGTCTCCGATATCTACGCGATGGGCGCCACCCCGATCCTCGGACTGGCCATCGCCGCCTTCCCCACCGACGTGCTTCCGCTCGAGGTCCTGCAGGAAATCCTGCGCGGTGGCTCCGAGAAAGCTGCCGAGGCGGGATTCCCGATCGCCGGCGGCCACACGATCATCGACGACGTGCCGAAGTACGGGCTCGCGGTCACCGGCGTCGTCAGCGTGCCGAAGCTTGTCCGCAACTCGACGGCGAAACCGGGCGACACGCTGATTCTGACGAAGCCGATCGGCAACGGGATCCTCATCAGCGCGTATCGCGGACTTACGCGCCGGCGTTTTCCGCGCCGCAAAGCGCCGTCGCTCGACGAAGCGATCCGCTGGATGACGATGCTCAATCGCGATGCCGCGAATGCGATGACCGAGGTCGGCGTCAGCGCAGCGACCGACGTCACCGGCTACGGCCTGATCGGACATCTGCTCGAAATGTGCGCCGGCTCGGGAGTCGGTGCCGAGGTGCGCGCGAGCGCGGTGCCGGTAATGCCGCATGTGCGCGAGTACCTGGCGCGCGGATTCCGCCCCACCGGCACGATGCGCAACGTCGAGACATTCGAGAAACGCGTCGACATCCGTGTGCCCGAATCCGAGTTCACGTTGATGTGTGATGCACAGACGAGCGGCGGGCTGTTGATCGCGGTACCTCCAGAAAACGTCGCTGCGCTCGAAGCGCGGATGCAGCGGAGCGGCCTGTTCTATGCAACGATCGGAAAAACAACGGAGCGAGGCGGTACGCTGACGCTCATACCCTGAAAGTCGAGGAGAGAACGATGGACGACAAAAAGCCGCCGGTGGCTGAGCAGCCGTTTCAGACCGTGCAGGGCGAAGATGGAACGACATGGGTCGAGATCGCCAGCACCGGCACGGACGACGAGGCGCGCATCATCAAGGGCTTCCTCGACGCCGAGGGCATTCCGGCGCAGATCGAAAACGTCAGGTTCAGCATGGAGCCGGTCAACTTCGGCACGATGGGCGACATCCGCGTTTACGTTGCCGCGGATGATGAAGCGCGCGCGCAAGAGTTGATGAAGCAGCGCGAGAAAGACTTCGATCGTCTCGAAGACGACGCCGACACGGTCATCACCGACGAAGGGACGGCCGAAATCACCGAGGACGAAGAGATCGAGCCGGCGGAGACGGAATGACCGAGGAGCCGCACCGGCCTGACGAGACTCCGGCCATGCCGCGCTGGGTGCCCGGCGTGATCGGAATCGTGCTCGTGGCCATGGCCGCGCTGGCGGTCTACACCGGACTGCATTACCGCACGCCGACACTGGCAAACGGCGTCGTGAAATCGCGGCGTCCGGCGCGTGCGATGACCGGCGGCGCAGGGCCTCCGGGGGAACCGGAGCCGGGCGCGTCGCTGGTGTTTCCCGGCGATGCGGCCGACAACGCGCCGACGGCGAGCGAAGCCGTCACTGGCCGCGCGAGGGCGGAAATCACCGCCACCGGTCACGGGATTACGTCAACCGTTCGCATCTGGGCGCGCCGCGGCATGATGACGAACGTGGTGCCGGACGACGCGATGGTTTCCGTCAATGACCTCGTCATCGGTCAGGCCAAACAGTTCGACAAACCCGACGAGATCTACGACTTCCCCGCCCCCGGCAGCTACACGATCCACATCTCCGCGCCCGGCTACAAAGACCAGCAGTTCATCGTCACGGTAGCCGACGACGCGAAGCAGGAGATCGCAAGGCTAAACGTGAAGCTGGCCAAGTAACCGCTCTCGTCC
>DATART010000059.1:0-2633 GCA_036264035.1 Thermoanaerobaculia bacterium
CGGCCGGCCGGAACTCGTGGCGGTGGTCGGGCTCGAGCTGCTCGGGTCCGATGATCAGCGTCCAGTCGGCGATGCCGCGTGTCGCGACGTCCGCCGACACCCCACTCCCTTCGTCGTGGACGTCCGCTACGTCGACCGAGCAGGAATCCGGATAGTTGCCCTTGAAATGCGTGGTGTCGAGCTCGACCCGGTCAACCGCGCCGCCGGCGCCAAGCCGGATGACACACCAGTCGTGCCCGGGGCCGCGGCGGCGCTTGGTTTCCCAGCCGTCCCCCGTGTTCGCGGCCGCATACGGCATCAGCAGATTGCGCGGCTCGGCGAAGAATCGATCGCTCGTATCGACGACGTAGCCGCCGTTGACGGCGGCGGCCAGATCGATCTCGTGATTCCCGGCAAGCACGCTCGACCACGCCGGCAGCACTTCGCCGAGCACCCGCAGGCGCGCGACGCCGCCGTCGGGAAAGATATTCAGCCGCAGGTGCGTGAACCTGCGGCGATCAGCGACGGCGAAGGTGTTGTGACTGTCGCCCATCAGCTCGCTGCGCTCGAGGATCGGATGCCAACGGACATCCTCAGCCGTGGGCTCAATCGATGACGGCAGCCCGCAGGCATCGATCGAACAGTGCGAAGGATAGTTGCCGCGGAAGAACGCCGTGTCGACAATGACGCCGCGCACGACACCGCGTAGCCCCAGCCGGATGATCGCGAAGTCGTGGCCGGGCGTCCGCTTGCGGCGGCTCTCCCAACCGTCCATCCACTTGCCGCGATCCGTGTACTCATGCTCCTTCCATACGGGCTTCTCCGGACGAAGGAGGTTTTCCTTTTCGGCGAAGTAGTCGTCCGTCGCGTAGAGCACGGAACCGCCGAGGCGGGCGGACGCGAGGTCGAGGAGGTCTTGAAAGTCGATCATGACCTCGCGGAAGGCAAATGTTGAATGTTGAGTGTTGAATGTTGAATGTTGAATGGATCTGCGGATCGCTGCCAGAACCATTCAACATTCAACATTGAACATTCAACATTTAACATTCGCTTCATCTCCGAACCCACTCACCAACCGCATTTCCAAGGTGCCGCCCATCCTCCCACACCTTGTGTCCCCGAACATACGTCGCGCGAACGCGGCCGGTCAGCGTCTCGCCGGCGTATGGCGTGACCTTGTGCCGATGCTGGATGTGATCAGTCTCCACGATGAATTGTGCCTTCGGATCGAAGGCAATGATGTCGGCGTCGTAGCCGGCGGCCAGCTTCCCTTTGCGATGTCCGAGTCCGGCCAGCGTGGCCGGACCAGTCGTCATCAACGCCGCGATTTTATCGAACGCGATCTTCCGCCGCTTCGCCTCGGTCCAGACGATCGACAGACTCAGTTGCAGTGACGCGATGCCGCCCCACGCGCGCGCGATGTCGCCCTCCTGCATCCGCTTCAGCTCCGGCGTGCACGGCGAGTGGTCGCTGACGATGGCGTCGAAAAGTCCCTCGTCCACACCGCGCCACAACTCCTCGCGATTCGCGTGTTCGCGGATCGGCGGCGCGCACTTGAACTCCGTAGCTCCCTCCGGCACGCGCTCGGCGTCGAAGTAGAGATAGTGCGGTGTCGTCTCTGCCGTCAGCGGCACGCCGGTTTTGCGCGCCAGCCGAAGCGCCTCCAATCCATTCGCCGAGGAGAGGTGGACGATGTGCGCGTGCGTGCCGGTCTTGCGAGCGAGCGCGAAGATGAGCGCGATCGCATCATCCTCGGCCTTCGCCGGACGGCTTGCCAGATAACTCGCGTACGAACGCGCATCGCCGGCGTGCGCGTGGATGTGCTCCGGCATTTCCGCATGCACAAGCAGCGGCGCGTCCGTTCCATGGAGCGCATTCAACGCGGCTTCGACTTCGGCCGGGTCGAGGCATCCAAACTCCGGCACGCCGGAATCCACGAGGAAGCATTTGAATCCGCGAACGCCGGCATCGAGCATCGGCCGAAGCTGATCCACGTTCCCCGGGACCGCGCCGCCCCACAGCGCCACATCGACGCGGCACTTGCCGTGAAGCGCATGCACCTTCGCCTCGATAGCCGGCACCGAGGTCGTCGCGGGGATCGAGTTCAACGGCATGTCGACGATCGTCGTCACCCCACCCGCCGCTGCCGCGTGTGTCGCAGTCTCGAACCCCTCCCACTCCGTCCGCCCCGGCTCGTTCACGTGCACATGCGAATCGACGACGCCCGGCATGAGCGTAAGGTCGCCGTAGTCTTCACCGGCGTCCTCGAAATCACCAACGCCTTCGATCACCCCATCGCGAATGTGAATCGAAGCGGGCCGGACGCCGTCCGGGGTCAACACGTTGCGGCTGCGAAGGATCACGCGGAGGATGATAACTGCCGCCGTGAGAGACGTGAGGATCGCGGCGCAAACGCTGTCGTTGAGCGCATTCCGTTCTTTTCGCGCGCGAAGGCGCGCTCGCCAATGCAGCCCCGCGCTCAGCGCGGGGTTTTCGTGCGCGCAGGGAATCGGCGACCGCGGAGGCGGCCGCCAGAAGGTTCGCGCGGCGCGAGCATTTTCCGGTGGCCGCCTCCGCGGCCACGATTCGCTTCGCAATCGGTTCCCCGCGCTGAGCGCGGGGCTAAATTGTCGAGCGCGCCATCGCGCGCCACG
>DATART010000104.1:0-1696 GCA_036264035.1 Thermoanaerobaculia bacterium
TCTCATATTCTGTAAGCCTAGGGAAGAGGTTCGATGGAAGAGGGAAGAGTTAGAAACTCTAACCTCGCACCTCTTCCCTCGAACCTCTTCCCTCAATTCCTCGTCGTGTTACGAGCGCGATCATAACAACCACCACACTCAGATACGCAAACCAATCCCCGTATCTCACATACGGCGTCACCGTCTTCCTCGCCGCAAACCTCGCCAGCAATATCCCTTCGTGCCCCATCGGTATTTCCTGCACCACGCGGCCGGTCGGGTCGACCCAAGCGGAAATGCCGGTGGTTGCGGCGCGGAGGAGCCAGCGGTCGTCTTCGATGGCACGGAGGCGCGCCTGGTTGAGGTGCTGCCGCGGCGCCGACGTCCCGTCGTACCAGGCGTCGTTCGTGATGGTCACGAGCACGTCGGCGCCATGGAGCACCTGCGTCCGCGTGATCTGCGGGTAGACGACCTCGTAGCAGATCGCCGGCCCGTACGCGTGTTTCCCGATGAGCGGGTTGTCGTTCGTACCGAACTCGAACTCCCCCACCGCATGCACCAGCTTCTTCGCGAAGAAGAGCATCTTGCGCAGCGGGACGTACTCGCCGAACGGAACGAGCCGGATCTTGTCGTAGTGGCCGATCGTCTTTCCGCCGCTGGCGAGGAATGCCGCGTTCCACAGCTTGTCCGGCTGCGATGGGTCCTCGGCGACCGAGCCGAGGATGATGTCGGCCTTGTGCTGCGCGGAGAACGACTCGATCGCATCGCGGTAGAAGCCGGTCATCGCATACGAGAGCGGCACCGTCGATTCCGGCCAGATGATGACGTCGGCGCCGGACCGCGAGGCGACGTCGGTCATCGACATCATCCGCTGGAAGATCGCGATGACGTTCGCGTCATTCCACCGCATCTCCTGCGAGATGTTCGGCTGCAGCAGCGCGGCGGTATAGATCTGGTCGCGCGTGTCCATCGTCGCGATCTTCTCTCGGACGTAGCCGGTCGCCCACCAGACGAACATCACGATCGCCACCGCGCTGCCGACCATCATCCGGAGCATCGGATGCGGGCGTTGCGTGAGGAGCCAGGTGATCGTCACGGCCGGCAGGAGCACCAGGAAGCCGAGGAGATACGGACCGGCGAAGCGGTCGATCTGGATCAGCGGCGTGTAGTCGACGATCGCGGCGCCGAGGAGATTCCATGGGAAGCCGGTGAGCAGATATGTGCGCGCCAGCTCGATCGCCGCCCATGCGAGCGGAACGAGAAGCCACGGGAGGAATCGTTCGCGCAGCTTCAGCGCGTAGACCACGAGCCCGAACAGCGCGCCGTACAGGCCGAGGTAGAGCGACATCGCCACGAAGATCGCGACGCCGGTGAAGTACGGCAGGCCGCCATAGTGCGACATCACGCGCACGACCCACGGCACCATCATCAGCCACGCGATCGTCTGCGAGGTCCAGCCGAAGAGAAACGCCTGGCGCGCGCTCTTCGCGTTCACGATCGCGTACAACAGCGGCACGAAGGCGACGAACGCCAGCCACGCGATCGAGTAATCGGGGAACGCGAGCGCGAAGAGAACGCCGGAAAGGGCCGAGAGGCCCAGTTTATAAACTGCCACTACTTCTTGTTGAACAGCGCGTCGAAGGCTTTCCGCGCGTCGTCCGGGCTCTGGTAGCGGCCGGCTTTGTCGGCGGAGAGGTCTCTCACGACCTTCGGCGCG
>DATART010000141.1:0-5587 GCA_036264035.1 Thermoanaerobaculia bacterium
GGGCGCGGGGACGGCGTGCGGCGTGTCGAGCTTCGCGTTTCGGTGCGCGAGGACGCCGATCGCTTCGCCGCGGGCTTCGGACGTGACGCGGGTTTGCGGGAAACAGCGGCCGCCGGTTTCTTGCGCGACGCCGGCCGCGCCGCCGTCCGCCGCGGCTTCACGCTCTTCTTCGGCTCCTTCATCGTCTCCAGCATCTTCACTTCCTGCTTCGTCAGCTCGCGCCACACGCCGGGCGTGAGTTTCGGATCGGAGATGGGACCGATCGCGACGCGGCGCAGTTTCGAAACGGGATGGCCGACCGCCTGGAACATCTTGCGGATCTGCTGCGTGCGGCCTTCGCGCAGCTTCACCTCGAACCAGCTGTTGCCTTCGTCGTCGCGCTTGCCCGTGGTATGCATCCGCTCGATGTCGCACGGGAGCGTGCGCTTCCCATCGATGGTGATGCCGCGCCGCAGCTTATCGACCAGCCGTTCCTCGGGGACGCCGCGGACTTTCACGCTGTACGTTTTTACCGAGCCGTGCGTCGGATGCGACACCTTGAACGTGAGCTCGCCGTCGTTCGTCAGCAGCACCAGTCCTTCGGAATGGAAGTCGAGGCGGCCGACGGGATAGATACGCTCCCGGATTCCGCGTACGAGCTCGATGACCGTGCGCCGGCCCTGCGGGTCTTCCACCGTCGTCATCACTTCTTTCGGTTTGTACAGGAGGATGTAGCGGTGAGGCTCGGCCTTGGTGATCAGTTTGCCGTCGACTTTGATGTGATCGCGATCGGGGTCGGCGCGCGTGCCGAGCTCGGAGACGACACGCCCGTTCAGCGTGACCCGTCCCTCCCGGATCATCGCCTCGGCTTCACGGCGCGACGAAACGCCGGCGTGGGCGATGATCTTCTGCAATCGCTCTTGCATCACTCTGATTGGTCGTTGACGACGCCGGATTGTACCTCGTCTGTTGTTGCTTGCGTCTCGTCATCACTCGCAGAATTTTCGGCGGCGGGATTCTCATCGCTCAACTCCGCATTCACGGCATCGTCGATCTGCTCACCTTGCGCGAGCGGAACTTCTACACCTTCCGCGATCGGCGTCGACTCGATGGCCATGACCAGATCCTCGTTGATCTGCTCACCGATCAAGTCGCCGAATTCTTCGAGACGCGGCATGTCGCGAATGTCGTTCAGTCCGAAGTGGACGAGAAATTCGCGCGTGGTGCGATACAGAAATGGACTGCCGACGACGTTCTTACGGCCGGCGACGCGGATCATGCGCCGCTCCAGCAGCGTGCGAATGGTCTGATTCGAATTGACGCCGCGAATCTCCGAAACCTCGGGCGCAGTAATCGGCTGTCGATACGCGACGATCGCCAGCGTTTCGAGCGCGGCGATGGAGAGCCGGTTCTCCCCTTTTTTCGCAAAGTACTTCTTGAGGATGGGATCGTGCTCGGCGCGCGTGGCCAGACGCCATCCTCCGGCGGTCTGCTCGAGCATGAATCCGCCGAGGTGATCGTCGAGCGCGCGCTTGATCTCTTCGAGCTGCGCGATGACGGCTTCCCGCCCTTCATCGGCAAAGGCCTCAGCAAGCTCGTCCAGCTTCACCGGCTCGTTGCTGACGAAGAGGATGGCCTCCAGGGCCGCTCGTAGTTCGTTTGGTTCCATTGGCATCATGCTTACCTTGTCATCGATGTTCCCGATACGGATGCGCGCGGAGGCGCGCTCAACAATCCAGCCCCGCGCTCGGCGCGGGGTAGAAGTGCGGCGCCGGATGTGCGGCCGCGGAGGCGGCCGCTACAAAATCTCGCGCGGCGCGAGCATTCTTGCGGTGGCCGCCTCCGCGGCCACAACCCTCGCAACGCGCGCTTTCCCCGCGCTGAGCGCGGGGCTGCATTGTGGAGCGCGCCTTCGCGCGCAGCCAAACCAAACGATGGTCGCTTCCAGTCATTGCGCCTCAAAACTCTTAGGACGACATGCACTAACTATTGTCGAAAACAGCAAACTGCTCCTCATCGATCGTCTTCTCCGTGCTGGCGATCAGGATCTCGCCGAAATTGCCGCTCTGTTTCAGCGAGATGCCGCCGAGGCGGACCAGTTCGAGCGTGGCCAGGAAGATCGCGATCAGCTCGTTGCGGTCGCGGCCTTCGAGGAACCACTGCAGTCGAATCGGAGACTTCTCGTGCAGCTTTGTGTACAGCTCGCGCATCTTGTCCGAAATCTTGTGAACCGTGCGACGCAATTCGATCGACTGCGGATGATTCTGTTTGTAGCGATTGAGCGCGCCGCGGAACGCGTCGATCAGATCGAAGAGTCCGACTTCGCTCATATCGATCTCTGACGCGTCGGTACCCGGAATTGGTGTGGCAGGACGCGGCCACACGCCCATGCGCAGAACATCCAGTTCCGCGAACGACTCGGCGACGGCTTTGAATCGTTGGTATTCGAGCAGCCGGTCGACCAGTTCCTGGCGCGGATCCTCGATCACTTCATCTTCGTCGTGCGGCAACAGCATCTTCGACTTGATGTGGATCAGCAGCGCGGCCATGTAGATGTAATCGGCCGCAACGTCGAGGCTCAGCTCCTCCATCGCGTCGAGGTAGCCGTTGTACTGCGTCGTGATCAGCGCGATGGGGATGTCGTAGATATCGATCTTGTGCTGCTTGATGAGGTGCAGCAGCAGATCGAGCGGACCGTGAAACGACGGCAGCGTGACCTTCAGCGCGCCCGCGCTTTCGTCCTGCTCATCGGCCGGACGATCGTCAGCCGGCTGCGGCGTGACGGCGACCTCTTTCTCTTCGTCAGCCATCGTCGTCATCGGCGTCTCAGAAATCACCATCGACACCTGAAGATGCCACTATTTCTTTCTCACAGAGTCGGCTGTAGTTAATTTTGACGGCCTCGCGCACGAGCTGCATCGTCTCCTGCGCGCGCTCGCGGGCTTTGCGATTTCCGTCGCGAAGGACGTCCCACACGATCGATGGATCGCGATCGATCTGCTCGCGCTTCTCGCGGATCGGCCGCAGCGACTCGATCATGATCTCGGCCAGCAGCTTCTTGTCGTCGACGCAGCCGATCTCCGCGGCGCGGCACTCGCGGTCGACTCGCGCAATCGTCTCCGCGTTCGAAAACAGCTTGTGAAACTGGAAGAGGTTGCAGACGTCTGGTCTGCCCGGATCCTTGCGGCGGATGCGCTCGGGATCGGTGAACATCGTCATCACCAGCGCACGAATGTCGTCGGCGCTCGCCGTCAGCGGAATCGCGTTGCCGTACGACTTCGACATCTTGCGTCCGTCGAGGCCGGGAACCTTCGGCGTTTCCGTCGCCAGCGGCAGCGGCTCGGGGAAGACCTCGCCATAAAAACGATTGAAGCGGCGCACGATCTCCCGCGACAGTTCCAGGTGCGACTCCTGGTCCTCGCCGACCGGAACGAAGTTCGCCCTATAGATAATGATGTCGGCGGTCTGCAGGAGCGGATAGCCGAGGAAACCGTAGGTGTTGAGGTCCTTGTCCTCGAGCTGCGCCTGCTGATCCTTGAACGTCGGCACGCGCTCCAGCCACGGCAGCGGCGTAACCATCGACAAAATCAGATGCAGCTCGGCGTGCTCCTTGACCTCGGACTGCACGAAGATCGTCGACTTCGCCGGATCGAGTCCCGCCGCGAGCAGGTCGGCCGTCGCTTCGAACGTCGAATTCGCGATCCGCGACGTGTCGCTATAGTCCGACGTCAGCGCGTGCCAGTCGGCGATGAAGTAGTAGCAGTCGTACAGATCCTGCAGGCGAACCCAGTTCCGGATCGCGCCGAAATAGTTGCCGAGGTGAATGCGGCCGGTAGGGCGAAGGCCGCTGAGGACGGTCTGGGGAGGTTGGTTCAATGCTGACTCGTGGATGGCGCACGCCGATTTGGACGGCGGAGTGTAGCAGAGTCTTTCGTGCTACAAACTTTCCGGATCGAGTGGAAGCGTGCGCCCGAGGCGATGGTCTTCGAGTGCCTGGTCTGCCATGCGTTCGATGACTTCGGATGACTGGGCGAGCAGCTCGTCCCATCGACGATTGTCTTCGATCTCGGCGAGTAGCCAAGCTCCGATTGCTTGCTGTTCGCTTTCAGGCAACTCCTTCGCCGCGGCGTAGGCTCGGTCGAGGAGGTTGCTCATGCTGCAATTATTCACAATCAACCAAGCCTCGCAAGCACAGAGAAGAGTGTCTGTGCCACACCAACTCTCCCCTGAAGCAGCAGTAGTGCATCCACGGCAGGATCAATGTGGCACAGACACTCTTGTCTGTGTTTGTGAGGCTTGAGCTAATCCTTTACCGCGACCGGAATCGGCACGCCGAGGAGTCTTTGCACGATTGCCTCCGCCTTGGATAACCGTTCCTTTTCGATGATCTCGATGGCGAGGTCGCGGGCTTTTTCCATCAGCGCGATGTCGCGGACGATGTTCCCGAATCTGAATCGCATCGCTCCCGATTGGCGGGTGCCGAGGAGCTCGCCGGGGCCGCGAATCTTCAGGTCGAGGTCTGCGAGGTCGAAGCCGTTGAGAGTTTTCGCGAATTGCGTGAGGCGATCTTTTTCTTTGTCGGAGACGAGGACGCAGTACGACTGACGCGTGCCACGGCCGACGCGGCCGCGGAGCTGGTGGAGTTGCGAGAGGCCGAAACGGTCGGCGTCGATGATCAACATCAGCGATGCATTGGCGACGTCGATGCCCACTTCGATGACCGTCGTCGATACGAGGATGTCGATCTCGCCGCGTTTGAAACGCTGCATCGTTTCTTCTTTTTCGGCGGGGGGCATACGGCCGTGAATCATCGCCACGCGGCGGTTCGGGAAACGCGTCTGCATCGCTTCGAAGCCGATCGTGAGCGGCTTCAGGTTCGACTTCTCCGACTCTTCGATGATCGGATAGACGATGTACACCTGCGCGCCGGCGTCGATCTCGGTGTCGATGAAGTGGTAGACGCGTTCGATCTGCTCCGGCGCGCGGACGGCGGTCTTGATCTGCTGGCGTCCGGGCGGCAGCTCGTCAATGACGGAGAGCTCGAGATCGCCGTACATCGCCAGCGCGAGAGAGCGCGGAATCGGCGTGGCGGTCATGACCAGGATGTCCGGCGTGTCGCCCTTCGCGAAGAGACGCTGGCGCTGTTCGACGCCGAAGCGGTGCTGCTCGTCAACGATGGCCAGGCCGAGCGATTTGAAAACGATGCGTTCCTCGAGCAGCGCATGCGTGCCGACGGCGAGTTGGATGAATCCGTCGCGGAGTCCGGCCAGAAGCGTGCGGCGCTCCCCCGGCGTCATCGAGCCGGTTGCTTTCGCCACGACAACGGAATCGTCAAGTAGTTGACGAATTCGCTGGTAGTGCTGCTCGGCCAGGATTTCCGTCGGCGCGAGCAGCGCCACCTGATGGCCGTTGCGGATCATGATGATGGCCGCGATCAGCGCAACAATCGTTTTGCCGCTGCCGACGTCGCCTTCCAGCAGTCGGTACATCGGCTTCTCCGATTGCAAGTCGCCGGCGATCTCTTTCAGCACGCGCTTCTGCGCCTTCGTCAGCCGGAACGGCAGGATCCTCTTCACCTCGGCGCGCAAATCCTCGTCGACCTTGATCC
>DATART010000191.1:0-1727 GCA_036264035.1 Thermoanaerobaculia bacterium
CGTTCGCGGCACGATGCCGAGGTCTTCGAGCGCTTCCTCTTCATCATCGCGCGGCGGTATTTTCCAGAGGATGAAGAGGTAAAGCACGTAGGCCGCGGTCAGCGGAATCGCGTCCCAGATCGAGAGCGTCCCTTTCCACCAGATGAATGTGAAGTACGCGATCGGCAGGAAAAGGCCGAAGACTTCGACGGAGTGCTCGGCATCCAATTCGACGCTGATGAATTTGCGCTCGCGCTTCCAGCCGAAGGCCGCGGCGACGAAGTAAATCATCGGCCATCCCAGTCCCACCAGCAGCCGCAGACTGCCGGTGAAATTGGCGATGGCAAGGTGAGTCTTGCTCGGATCTTTGCCGGCCTGCCACGCGATGACCGCTTCGACCGCGAACTCGGGGAGCGTCTGCACCCACGCCAGAATCGCCAGCGCTAACCCCTGCGCGATGAGAAACTGCGCCGCCTCGGCGGCCCACGCGATGACGAACGCCGATAAGAGGATGCTGGGGAAGGTCCAGATTGCGGACCATGCGGCGGCGGAGGCCGCGGTCGTCGCTTTGATCAGTTTCAGTATCATCGGCCGCCAGGAGCGCGCATTCTAATTGATGACTATCAGCAGCCGGCAGAACCCCTGGTTCAAGCGCATCCGCGAAGCGATTCGCAATCACGCCTGTGAAATCGTCATCGAAGGGCCGAAGCCGGTCGCGGACGCGATCGCCGCGGGATGGAAGCCGATCAAAGTCATCGAGCGCGATATCGATTTTTCATCAGCGATCTTCGATGCGCTCGCGGAAACGAAGTCGCCGCAGAACGTGATCGCGCTTTTCGAACGGCCGCGATTTGAGTTGTATGCCCTTTTCGCGCGTCAGTCGTCGATCGTGATCGCGCTCGACGGCGTGCAGGATCCGGGAAATGTCGGAACGATCGTCCGGCTGGCCGCAGCATTCGACGCGAACGGCGTCGCGCTCCTCCCCGGCTGCGCGGACGCATTCGGCCCGAAGGCCATCCGCTCCTCGGCCGGCGCGATCCTGACCGTGCCGGTGGTCAACTGCTCGATCGACGAGTTGCTCACGCACGGTTGGGACGTCACCGCCGCGGACGCCCGAGGCGAGATCGCCGATCCGCCGCCGCGTCGTGCAATTCTCGCCTTCGGCAGCGAGGGGTCAGGCCTTTCAACTGCGTTCGCGAACGTCGCGCGAACGATCGCGATCCCGATGTCGCCGCGGATCGAATCGTTGAATGTCGGCGCCTCGGCGGCGATCCTGCTGGCCCGGAGCTACCAACTCCGATGAGTGGCAAGCTCCTCATCGTTGGCACGCCTCTCGGCAACCTCGGCGATTTTCCGCCGCGCGCGATCGAGGCGCTGAAGTCGGCCGACCTGATCCTTTGCGAAGACACCCGCCATACGCGCAAGCTCCTCACGCACTTCGGCATCGAACGTTCCACCGATCGCTTCGACGATCACACGGAAGACGAGAAGGCGCGCGGATTCGCGGAGCGGATCGCGCGCGGCGAGACGATCGCGCTGGTCTCGGACGCCGGCATGCCGGTCATCAGCGATCCCGGCTTCCGCCTCGTGCGCCTCGCACGCGAGCTCGGCCTGCTCGTCGAGCCGATCCCCGGCCCGTTCGCCGGCGTCGTCGCGCTGGTCGCCAGCGGCATTGCCCCCCTCCCCTTCACGTTCCTCGGATTCACCCCGCACCGCCGTGGCGAACGAACTGATTTTTATCGAACGCT
>DATART010000325.1:0-3729 GCA_036264035.1 Thermoanaerobaculia bacterium
TCAGGCGGGGGTCCGCCCTCTTGACGTCATCGCGCAGATCGATGGTTCGCCAGTCCAATTTCGCAACGATCTTGCGGTTCTCGACTACCTTCGAGGACTTCGACCGGGACAACGAGTTCGGTTTTCCGTGGACCACGGCACTCGTCGACTCCAGATCGTCGTTACGGTCGCGCCCTTCCCGGCTGAGTACCGTGAGGCCTGGCTGCACATCTATGCCATCGTTCGACAGCAGTCGCGCCGCGTGACGTCCGAGTAGCGTAGCGGGATAAACTGCGCCACATGTTCTCAGTTGCGCGGGAGATTGTGTCGCTGCGCGATTCAGGAGCGATTGCGCCTGAGGCCGCTGCCCCACTCATCGCGCGCGAGAAGCGCGACGTCGTCAGCGTCTACGCCGAGCTGCGTTTCCTGATGTGGGCCGGCGTGATGCTGATCTTGACCGGCGTCGGGGTTCTGGTGAAGAACCACCTCGACGAGGTCGGCCCGCTCGCCATCGCTCTCGCAATCACCGTCGGCGCCGCAGGCTGCTACGCGTGGGCGTTCTACAAGCGCAAGCGCACGGCGTCGCTCGTCGACGACTACATCCTCCTCCTCGCGGCGCTCCTCCTCTCCGCCGACCTCGGATACATCGAGCACACCTGGCACTTCCTCGGGGCGAATTGGAAGGAGTACCTGTTCCTCCTCGCCGTCATCCACGGCGTGACGGCGTACGCGTTCCACTCGCGTCTCGTCCTCTCCGTCTCCCTCACCTCGCTTGCCGCCTACCTCGGCGTCCAGCGCAGTCTCGACACAATCTGGGGCTCCAGCCGCGACACCGCCCTCCGCGGCTTCGCCTGCGCCGCAATCATCATCGTCTGGCGCCTCATCGACGCGTTTCTGTGTGGCGCCGCCGACCCGGCGGCGGATCCCTCAGAAAAACGCCGCCGAGTTGGCGGCGCTACACGGTTTTCGGCCGTTTTCGACCACTATGCGGCGAACCTTGCCTTCTGGTCGTCACTTATCCTGTGTGCTGACAACGACTTACGTCTCCTCGGCTGCGCGATCGCCGTCGGCCTCGCCGCCGTCTCGGCGATCTACGGCTTCAAGACACACAGCGAGATGTTCGTGATCTACGCCTGCATGTACGGCGTCATCGCCCTCGACATCGCCGTCGTCGATCTCGTCCCGAACCTCGCCGCATTCTTCATCATGATGTCGTCGGTCGCCGCGATCGTGAGCCTCTTCCTCATCCACGCGCAGATGCGGAAGGAGGAAGCGTGATCTGGCCATCCGTCGCCGACGAGCGCAACGCGGCGCTGAAGAAACTCTGGCTACCGGCGGAAACAACCGGTTGGAAACGGTACCGCCTCCACGTCCAGATCGCGTTCTTCATCCTGACGCTCATCGGCATCGCCGCCTTCGGCGGCTTCGCGATCCTCAATCGCACGATCGGATCCGCGTTCAACGCCGTCGCCGTGATCCTCCTCGCCGAATACCTGATCCAGAAACAGGGCTTCTTCGCGACCGGCGTCGAAACCGCGCTCTGGCTGGCCGGCAGCGTTTACATCCTCCTCGCGATGCCGCATACGGGATCCACCGAGGGGATTCTGGTTGCCGGCGCGATCGTCGCGATCGCGGGAGCGAGACTTCTGAACCCCTTCATCGGCGGCCTGGCGGCGACGTCGATCATCATCTACGCGGCGGCGAAAAATGCGACGCCGCTGCAGTGCTGCCTCCTCGCGACCGTCATCGCCCTCATCGCCGCGGCGGCGCAACTGGTCGAGTGGCAGCGGCAGTCGGTCGAGCGCCTCTTCCAGACCATCGCCATCCTCGCCCCGCTCGCGGGAGTCATCGCCGCGGAGTTCGGAAGCGGCGTCGATCACGAGGCGATCGCGATCGTCTTCATCATCACCGCAGCCATCATCCTCGCCCTCGGCGTCGCCATTCGCGCAAGCGCGCTGCTGCTGTCGGGCACACTCAACGCGGCGATCGCGAGCTACGAAGCGTCGTGCATGAGCTCCGCGCCGGCCGAAGAAAAGCTGATCGCGGCCGGCATCATCGTCCTTGCGATCGCGATCGTCCTCTCACGCGTGCTCCGCAACAAAACCATCGGCTTCGTGACCACCGAGTCGAGCCTCACCGGCTACGACGAGCTGATGCAGATCGCCGGCGCGATCCACGTTAGCCCGAACGCTCCGGCCGAACAGCCTACAGGCGGTGGATTCGAGGGCGGTGGCGGCGGCTTCGGCGGCGGCGGCGCGAGTGCCGGATATTGACATTCCCCTCATAAATTGTTCCACGTGCCACAACTCGTGTGCAGTCGGGAGCGCTTTTCCACACACTTCCGTCCACCGCTTTCTTTTCGCCGTTTTTCTCTCCGGCCGCGTCTGCTATTAGCTGCGGATTTCGCTCGAAATCGTTGCGGAAAAACAGGACGCAAACTGCACGGTAATCCTTCCTCGAAAACCTGTGCAGATCGTGTGGAAAAAGTGCGGAGATTGTGAGGAAACTCCGTGCTTTCCGCTGTGCAAAAGCCTGCGGATAACTTGCGGGGAACTAGCGGAACCTTCGCGGAGAACTCGCACCCGACGCTCCTCGCCAGTTGTGCGTAAGTTGCTGAAATCTTGTCAGTTACCATCTATGTTGTGGTAAGCAGAGAATGCGACCACTAGATATTGTGGTAAGTCCTCTTGACACTAAGTTAACGCGAGCGTAGGTTGTCTCGCATACAACTTACGGCGTAGCGAGGGAGGACAATGAAGGATTTGAAGCAGCAATCGCGTCTTGCCACTCGTTCCCCGATCCGCTCCGTTTCCTTAACGATTCGGGACTATCAGGTGACGCTCAAGGTCAAGTCGGCCGTGCCGCAGGTCAAACCCCAGTTGTCTCGCCAAGCTGTCCGTTGATGCTGTTTTGAGGGCGTACCCGGAGGCCAACCTCCGGACGCCAGTGAAGGGGAGGTAGGGGATGGAAGGTCGGGCGTAGTGACATCGATCCACGCGCGAGCGTCTGAAAGGAACCGCAGACTCGCTCGCCGTCGATATCCTTCGACAGTCTCGAGCTTCCCTCCTCTATTTTTTTCTCCGTAGGAGAAGCGATGACTGCAATCGATGTGACCAATTCCTCTCTCCGTCCGCGCACTCCCGCCCGCCCGTCGAAAGCTGCGAAAAAAGACACCAAGCCCGGCGGCATCACCGTCGACCGCGTCTTCACCAAGCCCGGCGTCGACGTGTTCGACACCTGCGAATGGGACACCCGCAGCGCCGTCATCACCAACGAGCGCGGCGAGATCGTCTTCGAGCAGAAAGACGTCGAGATGCCGAAGTTCTGGTCCCAGATGGCGACCAACGTCGTCGTCTCGAAGTACTTCCGCGGCCACCTCGGCACGCCCGACCGCGAGACGAGCGTCCGCCAGCTCATCGGCCGCGTTGTCCGCACCATGACGCAGTGGGGACGCGAAGGCGGCTACTTCGCCACCGAAGCGGATGGCGACACCTTCCGCGACGAGCTCACCCACATCCTCCTGTACCAGATGGCCTCCTTCAACTCGCCGGTCTGGTTCAACGTCGGAGTCGAGCCGCAGCCGCAGTGCTCGGCGTGCTTCATCAACTCCGTTCAGGACACGATGGACTCGATCCTCGGCCTCGCCAAGACCGAGGGGATGCTGTTCAAGTACGGCTCGGGAACGGGGAGCAACCTGTCGAACATCCGTTCGTCGCGCGAGCTCCTCGCGGGCGGCGGCACCGCCTCGGG
>DATART010000270.1:0-2643 GCA_036264035.1 Thermoanaerobaculia bacterium
TGGCCGCCTCCGCGGCCACGGCTCGTTCGCAATCGGTTTCCCCGCGCTGAGCGCGGGGCTGCATTGTCGAGCGCGCCTTCGCGCGCAACCGAATCAGACGTGGAAATCGATTGATTTCTTCACAGCCTGTGAGCGAAGCGATGGATCTCAAGGGGGCGAAACTTTGGCTGGCAACCCGTCGGTTTCAACGCAGTTGCGCATCTTGAGATCTTTCGCCGTCCTACGCCGCTTCGCGGCGGTGGCAGTCTCAGATGGCAGTGCATTGCGATAAAGTGCGCCGCCATGCCGACACCGTACGAAAGCGCCAAGCTCATTCTCCAGATCTTCGAAATGCGCCGCGAGGCCGTCCTGCGCGAGGCGCGGACGTGGTTCATCCGCGATTTCAATCCCGAGACGATCGACGACGTGAAGGCCGCTCTCGCCGGCCCGCACAACCCGCACCTGCGGATGGTGGTCGGCTACTGGGATATGGCCTGTTCGCTCGTCGTGCACGATGCCATCGATCGAGAGATGTTCCTCGATGCGAACGGCGAGATCTTCGCAACGTTCGCAAAAATGCAGCACCTGCTACCCGAGGTCCGCCAGATTTCCGGACCGAGGTTCGCAAGCCACATCGAGCAGGTGGTGATGTCGGTGCCTGGCGTAGAAGAGCGGTTGGAGATGCTCCGTCAGCGATTCCGCGCAATGGCTGCGAAAGACAATTAATCCGCAGATGACGCAGATTTACGCAGAAACTCATCCAGCGGACCGACGGACTTCCTCATCAGAAACTCAGAGTAGCCGCGCGTGAGGTAGTCATCGAGCTCGCCTACGAGCTTGTATCCGAGGCGTTCGTAGAGTTGGCGCGCGCGCGGATTGATCGAGGAGACGCAGAGGAAGACGTTCGGAAACTCGCGGAAGATTCGCTCTTCCGCGAATGCGACGAGTTTCGATCCGACGCCGCTGCTGCGCGCGTCCGCCGCGACGCAAACGATCTGGATGTAGCCGACGAACGCTCCTTGCAGCACGAGGATGATGAAGCCTCGCGCGATGCCGTCCTTGCGCGCCACCCACACTTCGCCGGCCGGATTCGTGACGCGCGCCAGGCATTGCTCGAACGTGCGGCCGAAGAAAACCCACGGATCGCTCGTGGCCATCATCTCCGCGCACGCGCGCGCCTCGGCATCGCCGTTCAGCCGTCCGATTTCCAGCTCTTTCATTGCGCGGGAGTCTACGCGATGATGCGCGGATGAAAAACGCGGGACATCCACAGGCCAGCGAATACAACAGCTATTACCAGCGCTACATCGACCTGGCCACCGACGACGACGTCGTGGCCGCGCTCGACGCGCAGTCGCACGAGACGGCCACGCTCCTCGGCGGCATCTCCGAACAGCAGGCCGGGTATCGCTATGAGCCCGACAAGTGGAGCGTGAAACAGCTCGTCGGACACTTGACCGACGGCGAACGCATCTTCGCCTATCGCGCGCTCCGCATCGCGCGCGGCGACGCGACGCCGCTGCCGGGATTCGAGCAGGACCCGTACGTTGCCAACGCCGCGTCCGACGATCGTTCGATCGCGGATCTCGCCGAGGAGCTTGCGACGCTGCGACGAGCGAACGTGATGATGTTCCGGGCACTGCCTGCCGAGGCGTGGGGCCGCGTCGGAACGGCGAGTGACAACGCGATCAGCGTCCGGGCGCTGGCGTTCATCATGCTCGGCCACGAGCGCCACCACCTGCGCATCCTTCGCGAGCGCTACCTCGGCGCGCCTACGTCGCCACGTACCGCATGACCGCGACGTAGTGGCAGGCGCTGCCGCCGATGACGCACAGGTGCCAGATGCCGTGCATGTGTGCGACGCGTTTCGACAGCGCGAAGAAGATGATGCCCGCGGTGTAGATCGCGCCGCCGGCCGCAATCCACGCAATGCCGTTCGGCGGCATGGCCAGGCGCAACGGTTTGATGGCGACGATGACCAGCCATCCCATGAGCACGTACAGCACGACGGAAATCGCGCGATAGCGGCCGCGCAGCAGGACGTCCTTCAGCACGCCTGCGATGGCGAGCGTCCAGACGATTCCGAAGAGCCACCATCCCCACGCTCCTCGCAGCGTGATGAGCGTGATCGGCGTGTAGGTTCCCGCGATGAGCAGATAGATCGCGCAGTGATCGAAGACGTGGAAGACGTTCTTCGCCGGACCGCGCAACGAGTGGTAAAGCGTGGAGCTGAGGTAGAGCACGATCAGCATCGCGCCGTAGATGGTGATCGCGGCGATCGTTGTCGCGTCGCGATCGATCACCGCGCGGATGGCAAAGGCCGACGCGATCACAGCCAGCACGCTGCCGATGATGTGGGTGATGCTGTTGAATCGTTCACCGGCGTACATGAATCGAGTGTTATGCCACAGACTCTTCACCCTGTAGCGAACACGGATTCAGTGTGGCACAGACCAGACGTGTCCAAATTAGCCGGCGTCGCGCAGTGTGGATTGCTGCAGGGCCGCCGCGAAGCGGCACGAGGCCACCGGAGGTGGCTCGTACGGTAGCCGGTGGTCCGAGCGAAGCGAGCGACCACCGGTCATCGATCGCGTCGAAATTTTCCGACCGCGGCAGCGGTCGCGGAGGGAATTCACGCCGGTTGGTATTTGATACGCGACCCCG
>DATART010000282.1:0-7535 GCA_036264035.1 Thermoanaerobaculia bacterium
CGTCAGCGCCACGCATACAACGCGTCAGCGCCACGCATACAACGCGTCAGCGCCACGCATACAACGCGTCAGCGCCACGCATGCAACGCGTCAGCGCCACGCATACAACGCGTCAGCGCCACGCATACAATGCGTCAGGCCGACCCGTTATCGCGAGGGCCGATCGCATGCAACGCGTCAGGCCCACCTGTAACCGCGAGGAACGATCGCATGCAACGCGTCAGGCCCACCTGTAAACGCGAGAGCCGATCGCACGCAACGCGTCAGGCCCACCTGTAACTGCGAGAGCCGATCGCATACAACGCGTCAGGCCGACCCGTTATCGCGAGGGCCGATCGCATGCAACGCGTCAGGCCCACCTGTTCCACGTCCTGCACGATCAGCAACTCGCGTCGTGCGGCGGGATGAAAACTAACGTTCATCGCTTGTGCGACTGAACAATTCCGCGCGCACCTGCTCCCACGGAATGAGCTTCACCTCGCCGGAGTCGATTTGGCGGACGCGCCGCTCGATCTCTTCGGCCCATTCGACATCCGCATCGGGTTCCCTTCGAGGCTGTCTAAACAGCATCCCCGCCAGCTTCGCTGCTTAACGTTGCGGCTGGATCTCTTCGCGAGTGAGCTTGGTGTCACGAAGAATCTTACTGAGAAGACCTGGACCGATATCCTCGTTCGAGTGAACCGGAACAACGGTAGAACGGCCATCGGCGTGGCGAAGAACGTAATGGCTTCCGCGCACGCGAACGGTCTCGAACCCGAACGTGCGTAGGATGGCGACCAGTTGCCGGCCGTTGAGCGCGGCAAACTGGGTCAAACAGAAATCCGCTGTATGCCTACGAAGTTCAGACGTTGTTCAGGAACGGGTTCGACATCAAGACACACCGCGATGGCCTCTCTGACACGGTGCATGAGAATATCGAGCGACTTCGCTTGGGTGTGGCAGCCAGGGAGTGCCGGGACTGAGGCAACATAGTAACCAGCTTCGTCCTGCTCGACGATGACATCGAACTCTTGGGTCATGGCCGTGATTCTAACCCGTGCTACAAATTCACCCACACACTCTTCGTCTGCGTGTACTTTTCGAGCGCATCGCGGCCCTGGTCGCGGCCGAAACCTGACTCTTTGAAGCCGCCGAAGGGGAGGGCCGGGTCGTAGAGGTTGTAGGTGTTGATCCAGACGGTGCCGGCTTTGATCGATCTGGCGATGCGGTGGGCTTTGGAGATATCGCGCGTCCAGACGGCGGCGGCTAATCCGTAGACGGTGGCGTTGGCCTTGGCGACGGCGTCCTCGGCGTCTTTGAAGCGGATCGTGGCGAGGACGGGGCCGAAGATCTCTTCTTTGGCGATGCGGTGATCGACTTCGACGTCATCGAAGATGGTCGGCTTGACGAAGTAGCCTTTGCCGGTGCCGATGTCGGCGCGCTCGCCGCCGGCGACGAGCTTCGCGCCGTCGCTCTTGCCGGCTTCGATGTAGGAGAGGACGGTTTCCATCTGTTCTTTGGAGACGATGGCGCCGAGGCGGGTTTTGGGGTGGAGAGGGTCGGCGGCGACCATCTTGTTGGCGCGTTCCGTCACCTTCGCCATCAACTCGTCGTGCGCCGATTCTTCGACGAGGAGGCGCGAGCCAGCGGCGCAGACTTCCCCTTTTCCGTAGAAGATCGCGTTCAGCGCGCCGCGGGCGGCGGCTTCGAGATCGGAGTCAGCGAAGACGACGTTGGGCGACTTGCCGCCGAGCTCGAGCGACACTTTCTTCAGCGTCTTCGCTGCCCGCGCCATCAATCCTTTCCCCACTTCCGTCGATCCGGTGAAGGCGATGGCGTCGACGCCGGGGTGGTCGACCATGGCGTTGCCGACCACGGAGCCGCGTCCGGGGATGACGTTCAGCACGCCGGCCGGAAGTCCGCACTCCTTCGCGTATTCGGCGAACTTCAGCAGCGACAGCGACGTGTTCGAGGCCGGCTTGATCACGACCGTGTTGCCGCACGCCAGCGCCGGCGCGATCTTCCAGACGGCGAGCATCAGCGGGAAGTTCCACGGCGTGATGGCGCCGACGACGCCGACCGGTTCGCGCAGCGTGTAGGTGAAAGCGTTGTCGGCGATCGGAATGGTCTCGCCGGTGACTTTGCCGCTCCAGCCGGCAAAGTAGTAGAGGCACTCGGCGGCGGCGGGCGTGTCGACGAATTGCGATTCGAAGATCGGCTTGCCGTTGTCGATCGTCTCAATGCGTCCGATGTCGGCCGCCTTCGCGCTGAGCATGTCGGCGATGCGCCAGAGGACTTTCGCGCGGTCGCGCGGCTTCATCTTCTGCCACTCGGAACCCGGTTCCATCTGCGCGCGCGCGGCTTTCACCGCGGCGTCGACGTCGTCAACTCCCGCCGAGGCAACGTCGGCGATCTTCTCCTCGGTGGCTGGATTGGACGTGACGAAGGTCTGGCCGGAACGCGCGTCGACGAATTCGCCATTGATGAAGAGCTGGTGCTGGATGTCAGGCATGGGAGCGGGATGCTAACAAATCGGGGGGTGGGGAGTAGGGAGTAGGGAGTAGGAGGCGCCAGAAAACGATCAACTCCCACTCCCCACTCCCCTCAGGACGCAACCTCTTCCACGTACGGCGTGATGTCGAAGTTGCGTTCGTACATCTGGTGGATCTGTTCCAACTCGGCGTCGGTGAGCGGCGGATGGTCGGAGGCGGCGGCGAACTCGGCGATCTGCTTCTCGTTGTAAATGTTCGGAAGCGCGGACACGATCGACGGATGCGCGTACAGCCAGAGCAGCGCGAGCTGGCCGAGCGTGACGTTGCGCTGTTTGCGAAGCGGTTCGAGACGTTCGACTTTCTGCAGACCTTCCACCATCCACGAGCGCGGGCGGTGGGAGCGGTGATCGCTTTCGTCGAACTTCGTATCGAGCGTGTACTCCCCTTCGAGCATGCCCGAGGAGTGCGTGACGCGGATCAGGAACTGCGGGGCGGGATCGACTTTCCACGCGCGGAAGTTCGGATCGAATGCCGACGACGTCAGGCACACCTTTTTCCCCGTCTCCCCTCTCATCGCCTCGGGCACACCACCGTAGGACGGCCCTTTCTCCGCGGCCAGGATGAACTCGCGTCCCGGATCCTGCTCCAGGACGTTGTAGATCATCTGTGTCACCGGCGCGTGGCGGACGGCGTTCGCGTAAATGCCTTCGTCGCGCCAGCCGATCGCGGGCCCGAGGGACGGGCCGTACGACAGGATTTTGCCTTCGCTCTTCAGCGACTCCAGCGTCTCCCAATGCTCGTCTTCCATCAGCGTGACCACGCGCGGATTGTGCGGCTGATAGATGGCGACGTGATCGACGCCGAGGCGTTTGAGGGACTGCTCGATGGCGAAGCGGATGAACTTCGGCGACATGTCCTGCGGCAGCTCGCGCTGCCCGCGAGGACGCTCGGGATTGTTGTAGAAGTCGTAGCCGAACTTCGTGCCGACGATAACGTCCGGATGTTCCTTGAGCAGCGGCGCGAGCATCGTCTCGCCGCGGCCGTTGCCGTAGGCGTCGGCGGTGTCGATGTAGTTGACGCCGGCGTCGAGCGCGATGCCGATCAGCCGTCGCGCCTCGTCGTCCGTGTACGTCCCCCACCAGCCGGTAGTCAGCGTCCATGTGCCGAAGCCGAGCTCCGAGAGTTGCAGGTTGGTGCCGTGGAGATTGCGATAGCGCATGGCAATAACGATAGCAGAGGGCTGATCACAATTTTCAGTGCGCGGCGGCCCTCGATCGACCGGGCAGGAGCTGCTGGAGCTCTGACGCGGCGTACGCGACGGCGCGCAGCGGGCCACGGCCATCCGACTCGACGCCCGTGAGCACCACCCGGCCAGCGGCGTCGGTCGATACGTCGACGTCCTCAGGTCCGGGGCGGAATGTCGTCGGGCCGATCGAGCCGTCGCGCGCGACAAGCGTCAGTGTGGCCATCCCTTGCGACGAACGAGCGACGACGTACGTTCGGCCGTTCCAGACGACGCCGGCGTTGAAGATGTTGAGAATCGGATAGGTAACTCGAAGCTGCGTTCCGTCGCGATGTACGAGCGCGATTTCGTGGCCGGCAACGAGGAACTCCCCTCCGCTGCTCGCGGCCGCCGAGGGAGTGAGGAAGTTGGGATCGAGCGGAGTCTCGGTTCCAGTCACCAAGGCGCCATCACTCGTCAGAAGCACGGCATATGGAGTGACGATCGTATCGGGAGGCGCAGGCGCGATAGAGAAAGTGTCCTGTTCGTACGCCGCGGTGAGAAGAACCGCCGATCCGTCCCAAGCCATGACGGGTGAATCCCAATGGCCGATGCGGCCCGGCAACGAGGGCACCGCGGGAGCGATCGTTTGCGCGGGTCCGGGGACACCGTTGGATGTCAGTATGGCTGAGTGCATCGTCGCGTCACTCCCGCTCCAGACGATGATGTAACCATTCGCGGTTGCCACCGCTGCGGCGACCGTGACGTTGGAGGGGACGGTGGCATCGGGAAGCGTCGTATCGCCGAGGAGCGTACCGTCGGCAGCGAGGCGCCGTGCGATGAGGTGATTCGATGAGATCCGCAGCACGAGATAATCGAGCCTGTTGCTGACGAGCGACTTGCGGACAACGTCGTCGTCCCCCTCGAAAATCGGCCCGATCCGGTGGCCCGCCGCATCGACGGCCGCCCAGTGCGATCGCGATCCGCGCGCTCCGTTCGTATCTTTCCAGACTGCCAGGAAGCCGGTGCCGTTCGAGCCAATTTGTGCATCCGCCTGGATGCTGGCCGTCGTGGAGACGACCTCCGGCGCGACGGGCCCGAGGCTTCTTACCGCGAACGTCTGCACCTGCCGGTCGGCGGTCGTCGGCGACGTCGCCGCGAGAACGACGCCCGGACCTTCCGCAAACTCGACCAGTTCCGAGCTTCCTGCCGGCGCCTGAATCACCGTGACGGACGCTGCGATCGCCGCTCCCGCGTCACTGATCTCCGTTGCCTCGACGCGCGTCGCTCGATCGTTGCCGGCTCCCTCGAGGAAGAGCCAGAGATGGCCGCTCGCTTGTTCGATCCTGCCCCGCTGGATCTCCGGCAGGCTCGTAGCGATGGCGATGGGCGCCGACACCGTGCCATCCGGCGTCAGGATCAACGTCTCGACGTTGCGGGCGCCATTCGCGATGACCACCAGAATCGATCCGGAGTCGAGCTCGCGTGCCGCGGCGACGAACCAGCAAGCCGGAAGCGTTTTACACGACTCCGTCATAAGAACCCATTGCTGCACGAACTGCCCGTCGGCGGAGTACCGCGACATTCTCAAATCGGAGGTTCCGCTGACGGCGAGGAACGAACTGCGGCCGGCGGCGACAAACGAGCCTCCGGCTAACTCGCGGATGGGCCGTCCGTCGAAGTCGACGATGGTCGAACCGTTATAGCGAGTGACCACGATCCGGTCGGTGGTCGCATAGGCGCTGGTCAATCCGGACGGCCCGATCGTCGTCTGGCCTGTGACCCGGCCGCTCCTGTCGATCTGGCAAAGCTGCGAGCTGCGGTTGGCGTCGTTCCACACCAGCACAAAGCCGTCGCCGCGGGCGAACAGATTCAAATACTGCGCATTCGTCGACGGAACGATCGGGAACGAAGGTCCAAGCGGTTTCCCGCTGGCGTCGCTGAACGCGCCCCAGATACCGGTTGCCGGCATGAAGAGCTGACGCCACACGGTAAGAAACTTCCCGCCCGCATAGGCAGAGGAGACGAACGATACGTTGCCGGCGGTCGGACCGATGGTCTTCGGCTCGAGTTCGGTGGCGGCGGCGGAGAAGGCGAAGAGCAGGATGAAAATCGCGAGGAGATGACGGGACATAGGAGCCGCGATCATAACAGCTTCGCGATGGTTATCTGTAGCTTCAATCAGTGCCCTCGCACGGCGCGGCTTCTCGTCGGCGCTCTCACGATGACGTCGTCGAACATCGGCGCGCCGCTGTTCGATCGAACCGCAACCGGATAGTAGCCAGGCTCAAGTCCGCCGAACTGGACGATGCCGCGTGCGCACGGAACGTGACCGGGAAAGGCTGGATCGCCGATGACGGCGGATTGATCGATCGCGACCTGGTTGCCGTCGAACGCGACGTCCGGCGTCTGCAAGAATCCTCGGAACGTCGCTGCGTAGAGAATCGAGAACGGCTGACCGGCTGCCGGCGCAGCAGGCTGGATGCTCAGACCGGCGACACACGGCGCAGCCTCGGGGATGGTGAAGGCGAATTTGAAGGTCCCGATCAGCCCGGATCCGACGTCCTCCCGGTACTGCCACGTAACGATGTACGAACCGGGCGCCAGATCTCCGATCGCAGCCGATTGATTGTTGCAAAGGGGAGACGCAACTTCGAAATCCGGCGCAAACTGGACCACCGTGATCGCGTTTCCCTCAATCGTCACGAAAGGAAACGAAAGGGGAAAGTGTGTGGTGTTCCTGAAGGAAACACGAACGGGATTCGAGTTGACGAGACTGAAGATCGGCGGATCCTGAATCCCCACGAAACACGGTCCCGTCTGCGCGGCGGCGGACATGGAAAGAAACGTAATCGCGACGAGGAGCGCTCGCATCATGTTCGCCTCCAAAAGCAAAAGGGTCTTCAGGCACCCGGCCTGAAGACCCTCAGCTGTGAGCGGAAATTCTACTACTTCCCTGCGAACTGCGGCTTGCGCTTCTGGTTGTACGCGGCGAGGCCTTCCTTCGCGTCGTCGCTCTGGAAAAGCTGCTGCTGCAGCTCGCGCTCGATGGCCAGCGCCGACTCGAACGGAATCTCCCATCCGCTCTGCACGGAACGCTTGATGCGGCCGACGGCGCGCGCGGCTTTGTTCGGCGGGCAGAAGCTCCATGCGTACTCCATGACGCGGTCCCACCACTTCTTGCCGTCCTGCTCGGCCGGCCAGACGTAGTTGACGACGCCGAGGCGGAGCGCCTCTTCGAAGTCGAAGAGACCGCCTTCGACCATCAGCTCGATCGACTTCGTCTTGCCGACGAGGCGTGACAACCGCTGCGTCCCGCCGGTTCCTGGAAGGACGCCGAGCGTGACCTCGGGGAGTCCGACTTTGCCTGCGCCTTCGAGGGCGATGCGGATGTCGGCAGCCATCGCGATCTCGAGTCCGCCGCCGACGGTGTGGCCGTTGAGAGCGGCGATGACCAGCTTCGGCGTCTGCTCGAGGCGGTTCAGCGTCTCGTTCGCATGCAGGCAGAAGTAGTACTTGAACTGCGGCGTGACCTCGGAAAGCATCTTGATGTTCGCGCCGGCGGAGAAAAACTTGTCGCCGGAGCCGCGGAGCACGATGACGTAGACGTCGTCGTCCATACGCGCATTCAGGATGCACGTATCGAGCTCCTTGTTCATTTCATAGGTGTAGGTGTTGGCCGGGGGGTCGTTCAGCTCGAGGATTGCGACGCCTTTTTCCACCCGGTAGTCGATGAGATTTCCAGCCATGTTGTCTCCTGTTCGATAAATGCGGCGCGCATTGTATGTGATGGTGGTGGGGGTTGGGGTGAGGGGAGTGGGAGATGGGTTGTCGGTTGTCGG
>DATART010000284.1:0-13254 GCA_036264035.1 Thermoanaerobaculia bacterium
TGTCGTCGAAGATGTCGAATGAGTGCGGACCAGTCGCGTGATTGACGAGCGTGAGCGGCAGGTTGCGCGTGAGGGCGTGCGCGACGAAGCGATCGATCGAGGGATTCACTCCTGCCATTTCGTCGCGTCCGGCACGCACGATGAGCAGCGGAAGATCGGCAGGGATGTCGTCGACCGACTTGCCAGCGGCGGGATTCGCGAATCCCCATTGTTTCTGCGCATCTGCGACGCTGCTGCTGCCATCGAGGTCGAGCATGAAGCCGTAGCAGAGGACGGCGCAGCTCACTCGTTCTTCCATGATCAGCGCGAGCGCGTTCGGGACGTTGCCGGAGCATGACCAGACCGCGATCCGGTCGCGATCGATATTCAGCGATGGAGCGTTTTCGCGGATGTAACGGAGGACGGTCAATGCGTCCTCCGCGGGATTAAGGTTGCTGTAGGTGATCGCCGCGAATCCCGACGCGGCTGCGAGGCGCGCCCACGAAACGTACGACGCCATCTCCTTCAGCTTGCAGCCGAGCCGCCCCTCGAATCCGGCATCGCGAAATCCGGTGACGAAGAGAAGCGCGGGGATGTTCTCGCCATGAGGTGGAAGATAGAGATCGAGTGTGCGACCAGCGGCGTATTCGATATCGCGACGCACGGTGACGCCGTCCATCGCCGGGATTTGGTAGACGATCGCCTGCTCGGTCATGGGATGTCGCATTGCGCGCTCCTTTCGCCCGAAAATGCAAAGGCCGCCGGGCGTTCGCCACGACGGCCTTTGCTCTGAACCACAGAGACTGTTACTTCATGACGAGGTCGTGAAGCAATTCTTCGATGTTCTGCGGAACTGCGACCGGAACAAACCACGATTTCGGGTAGAGGTAGTCTTCGCCAGACTCGTCGATGATCCGCGTGTAGTTGCGCAATTCAGCGGAGGCGTCTTCGAGAACTTCGTAGACCTTTCGAAGCTCGAGCGTTCCAGCGTATTCGCCGTTGTTGATGCAAATGACGAAATGCTTTGGGTCGCTCATGATCAATCCACGTAATGCTTGTTTTTGATCCAGCGCCGTCCGATACCGTGCGCTTCGTACCAATGGATCTCGGCCCCGGCAATCCTACCATCCGCGAGGCGTACGGTCGCGAAGCCCTCTACTTTACGCCAGTTGCCTCGGCCAAAGTGTTTCTGCAGCGTAGCCAGTTCACGGATGCCATGGCCGCTGGCGATGACCTCAGTACCGGAAATCGGGCCGATGATCTCAAAGGATGCCGGCATGTGCTTGTAAGTCACCCTTCGATGATGCCGGTCGCCCAGAGTCGCAGCGTTTCCTCGACCGAATCGAGCTGGCGGGTGAAGAAGTGATCGGCGCCGGTGATGATCATCGTCTCGGCGTTGCGGATCTGCTGGCCGAGCGTTTCCAGCTTCTCGACGTCGCCGTGCTCGTCCTGCGTGCCGTGCAGGATCAGCATCGGCTTTTCGCAGGAGCGAAGATAGCCGAAGTCGTACTTGTTGACCGGCGTTCCGATCAGAAACAGCGCATCGACCGCAGCGATCTCGCACGCGGCGCGCGATGCCACCCAGGCGCCGAACGAGAAGCCGCCCACGATCACCTTTTTGCCGAGATGCTTTTTCATCAGCCAGTCGATCGCGGCCACGACGTCGCCCTGTTCGCCTTCGCCTTCCTCGTGGTGACCGGCGCTGGCGCCGGTGCCTCGGAAGTTGAAGCGCAGCGTGGCCACGTTCGCGGCCTCGAGTCCGCGCGCGGCGCGGAACACGACTTTGTTGTGCAGCGTGCCGCCGCCGAGGGGATGCGGATGGCAAACGACGGCGACGGCGGCGGGATCCTGAAGATCGCGGTAGAGCGCCTCGAGTTTCCCGGCGCTCGAAAAGAGATCGACGTGGCGAAGAGGTTTCGGGTTCACAGCACGCCCGACGTTTCCCGCATCGGCGCGAGCCTGACCAGGATGCGATCGCCGTCCAGTTTCACCTCGTGCGTAGCGATCGTGTAGTCGGCGTTGCCGGGACAAAGGCCGCTCCGGACGTCGAATCCCCAGAGGTGCCACGGACAGATGATCTCGTCGCCGATGAGATCTCCCTCGGCCAGCGGGCCGCCGCGGTGCGGACAGGTGTTGTCGGTGGCGAAAAATCCGCGCGCGGTATGAGAAATGGCGACAGTGCGGCCGTCGATCTTTACGGCCCTGATGCGGCCAGCAGGAAGTTCGGCCGCGTTCAGCACCTCGGTAAAGGCTTCATTCATCGGACGCGCACTGTAGCAAAAGCGATGTCAGTGAATCTTTTCGCGCATGGCGCGATACGTTTTCCAGTCCGGCTCTTTCGCGGCCGCGTTGAGCCTGATGGGAAAGGGATGGCCGGGAATGAGTTGATTGAGCTCTTTCGCGAACGCCTTCGGATCGGAGACGTACCAGAGCCACGTCCGCTCGCCCTTGCCGGTGACGATCATCATCAGATAGCCGACTTGGTCGCCCTGGATCGGATCAACGGCCGCTTCGAACCTGGCGATCTGCGTGACGACCTTCTCTGGCGGCATGCCGGTGGCGTCGGGCGCGTACTTCCAATGCATCTCGATCGCATTCGGATACTTCGCCGGCTGCGCGCCGGGCGGAACTTCGTTGCGGACTTTGAGAAGGAGCAACTTGTCGTCCTGCTTGGACATCGTGACGACCCAGCCGATGTTCGGTCCACGGTTCAGCGAAGTCGGTACGGCGGCGAGGAGAACGGACGCGATGAGCGCCGTGCCGATTGCAACTGCAATTCGTTTCATTCGGATGATTCCTTTCATGTGAGCCGGACGGGGCGAGGGACGCCGTTGCGGCCGACACCGGCGCTGCCATCCCAAACGCCCGGGATGGCCGTGCCGCAATCGGGGCAGCGGCCGTCGTTCAATCGATAGGAGGTGACGCGGAAACCGGTGCGGCCGATCACGATCGCATCGCATGATGGACAATGCGTGCTCTCAAGATCGCCGACGGCGCCCGGGATATTGCCGGGGTAGATGTAGCGCAGTCCGGCGCGGCGGCCGATTTCGTACGCACGAAGGAGTTGGTGGGCCGAGGTATTCGCATTCGCGGTCATCTTGTAGTCCTGATGGAACGCGGTGATGTGCCAGGGGATGTCGACATCGACGCTCGCGAGGAACTCCGCGCATTTCGTCAGTTCGTCATCGGAATCGTTGAAGCCGTGGACGATGAGCGTGACGATCTCGACCCAGATGCCGCGCCGCTTGAGGCCTTTGATCGTGTCGAGCACCGGCTGCAATGTTCCGCCGAGGTCGCGGTAGTGCGCGTCGGAAAAACCTTTGAGATCGACTTTGTAGAGATCGACGTACGGCGCGATGTAGTCGAGCACTTTCTCCGTTCCGTTTCCGTTGGAGACGTAGGAACAGATCAGGCCTTCGCGCTTCGCTTCCTTGAAAATCTCGACGGCCCATTCCGAGGTGATGAGCGGCTCGTTGTAGGTCGACGTGATGACTTTCGCGCCGTGGCGTTTGGCGAGTGCGACGAGCTCCGCAGGCTCGACGTCGATCGGCGACGCGCCGGCGACTGGATCGCGCAACGCCTGCGAGGTTACCCAATTCTGGCAGTAGCCACAGTGGTAATCGCAGCCGAGCATGCCGAAGGAGAGCGCCAGCGCGCCGGGATAGGCGTGAAAGAACGGCTTCTTTTCGATCGGATCGACCTGCAATGCGGCGGCGTAGCCGCGCGGGACGCGCAATACGCCGTCCTCGTTGTAGCGGACTTTGCAGATGCCGTTGAGGCCGTTGAGGATTTTGCAGCGATGGCCGCAGGAGTAGCAGCGCACCGCTTTGTTGTCGAGTTTGTCGTAAAGCTCGAGAGCGCCCTCCGCGGTTCTCGCGGCAAGGACCTCGCCGAGCGCGGTTTGTCGCTGGGTGGCTGCAGGCATGGCGTGGAAAACGCCGCGAATCAGCCTCGTATTGCGGGAACGCGTTGTGACGCAGCGTAGGATGCCCAGGCCAGCAGTCCGCCGGCAATCCCATCCACGACGTAGTGCCACCCGGTGATGATCGAGCCGATGAAGGTAAACACCGCGAGCAGGGCGAAGAGAGTGCCCCATCGCGTGACGCGCCGCATCCACAAGAACGCCAGCACTTGAAAACCGACATGAAGGCTGGGAAAGGCCGCAACGCCGAAGAAGATGTTGATCGGTTGCGAATTTGCCGGTCTCGAGATTTGGACGGCGCGATAGTTCGCCATGAGAAGGCGCTGAAGAAATTGCGTTTTCTCCAGAACAGGGGCGAGCGGGACCCACACATCCGGGAAACTGTACGCGGGACCGAGCGCTGGAATCGCAACGTACAGCCAGGCTCCGACGAGCCAGAGCAGCGTATTGGAATTCATGAACGCGATCCGCACTCGGCGCTCGGGCATCGAGAGGAAGATCGCCGGGATGATGCTGAACGCCGGGACCAGGACTGTCGCGTACGTTTCGTCGACGATGTGAATCAGTCTCGGCGACGAAAACAGCGTGAGGATGAACACTGTGGGCGCGTAGCCAAAACCGATCGCGCGGTCCAGGTTCCAGAGCTGCTGATCGTACAGAGTGCGATGAAGGATGGGGGTCGACAGTTTGATCCAACAGTAGGCATAGCCGCACAGCCCGCTGAAAACAATCAGGCGGATGGTGTCGGCTATCCAATCGCGAGACCGATAAATCGCCAACAAATCCCGCAACGTTCCACGGCGGTGCGCGAAACCGAGTCGCACGGCCATCCCGACCAGCACCTGCGTGCCAAAGCCGAGCACGAAGGAAACAAACATCGCCGGGAACAACGCCGCCGTGGCCCGCGTGATCGCTGGGTAAACGAGGAAGAAAACGATGAAATTGGCGACCGTGAAAATTTCGAAAAAGTACGGCCGCTCGATTTGCGCGAACTTCACGGCGCAATCGTACGTGGAACCGAACCCATCGACGGACAAAATCAATGAACAATCGCTGCCGGACCGGCGGGGAGGAAGTACAGCGCCACCGCGATGATGGCGTAAACGGCAAGTAGTTGGATCCCTTCGTACCAGTTGGTCTCGCCGTCCATGACCAGATACGAAAAGATCGCCACGCACAGTCCTACGGCGAGCATCTCGAACGGTGTGAAGAGCAGATCGAGCGGATGGCCGAGCGGATATGACAGGAAGACCAGCAGCGGCGTGACGAACAGCGCGATCTGCACGCTCGATTGCATCGAGATGTTGAGCGCGGTATCCATCTGATTCCGCATCGCCAGCATGACCGCCGTCGAATGCTCGGCGGCGTTGCCGACGATGGCCAGAACGACGAAGCCGAGGAAGACTTCGTTCATGCCCCACGCCTTCCCTGCTTCCCCTACCGCTTCCACCAGCCCCTCGGCCACGACGCTCATGAGCGCGCTCGCGAATAACAACAAGCCGATCGCGCGCTTGAGACTCCAAACGTCCTCCGCGGCTATTTCCGGCACTTCCGTGACAGCGGTGAGCTGCTCTTTATGCGTCTTGAACGCGAAGAGCAATCCGAGAACGTAGACGATGATCAGAATGATCGCGGTACCGATCGAGACCTGATGAATCAACTGCGGCTGATGTGCCGATGCCGCCAAACGGAAGAAGAGCGCCGGAACGAGAAACGACGCCACCGCGAGAATGAGCTGTCCCGCCTGCGATTCCGCCGCCAGCGCGTTGAACTTCAGCGTGCGATGCTTCCATCCGCCGGCAAGCATCGACAGCCCCGCGACGAAGAGCAGGTTGCCGACGATCGATCCGGTGAACGAAGCGCGCACCACGCCGGGCAGCCCCGCGCGAATGGCAAAGATGGCGATGACCATCTCCGCAAAGTTTCCGAACGTGGCGTTGAACAGCGCGCCGTATGTCGATCCCATGCGATGCGCGAGCTGTTCGGTGCTGACTCCGATCCACGCCGCCAGCGGAAGCACCGCCGCACACGCGAAGACAAACTCCGCGACGAGATGGCCATGCATGAATTGCAGGGCGATGGCGACGGGGATCGTGGCGTAGAGAAGCCAGCGGATGATTCGTTGCATGCGTTCTTCGTAACTTTATCCCGACTGTCGATACACTTCGCGCCGTGATGATCCGCAGCGAAACGAATGACCACATCACCACCATCACCCTCGATCGGCCCGAAAAACTGAATGCCTTCAGTGGAACGATGCGCGAGGAGCTGCTGGCGGCATTGCGCGCGGCGGCGGAGGATGAAGACTGCCGCGTCGTCGTCATCACCGGCGCCGGACGCGCCTTCTGTGCCGGCGGCGACGTGGAGTACATGTCGGGCCTGCAGAAGAAGGGCGACGTCGAATCGTTCCGCAAGCTTCTCAATGCCGGCCGCGACGTCGTCATGCAGATCGGGGAGATGCCCAAGCCGGTGATCGCCTCCGTGAACGGGATCGCGGCAGGCGCCGGCTGCAATCTCGCCCTTACCTGCGACTACCGCATCGCCTCGGACACGGCGAAGCTCGGCGAGACGTTCGTGAAAATCGGCATCCATCCCGACTGGGGCGGAACGTGGTTTCTGCCGCGCCTCGTCGGTCCGAGCCGCGCGCTGGAGTTGTTGACGACCGGACGGATCGTCGATGCGGCCGAGGCGCTGGCGATCGGGATGGTGGATCGCGTGGTGCCGCTTGCCGACTTACCCGAACAGACGTTGACGCTCGCACGCGCGATCGCGCAAGGCCCGCCGCGGGCGATCGCGGACATCAAGCGAGCGTTGTCCGCTTCACGCGCGAATTCGCTGCTCGCGCAAATCGAACTGGAGAGCGAGCATCAGGTGCGCGCGTTTCTGTCAGCCGATGCCGCGGAAGGGATGGCGGCGTTCTTCGAGAAACGAACGCCGCGGTTCGACGGACGCTGACGTTCTCCGCGTCCTCCGCGTGAAACCGTCCCCTTTTGCTACGACGCCGTGCGCGCGATGACGAGCGTCTCGTCGTCCTTCTGCGGCGCGTTCGCGACGAAGGCGTCGACGGCTTGCGCGATCGCGTCGCGGACTTCGCCGGCCGAGGCATTGGAGAGGCCGGCGAGGAGTTGCTCGAACGCGTCGTTGCCCCATTCATCGCCGGCGGCGTTCTCGGCTTCGCAGATGCCGTCGCTGTAGAGCACGACCGTCGATCCGGCCGGGAAGGGCCGCGTTTGCGTCATGTACTTCGCGGCGCCGAGGATACCGATGGGAAGTCCGTGCGACCGAAGCTGCTCGATGTGATCGCCGGTGATGACGTAGCACGGATTGTGGCCCGCGTTCACGAACTGGATCGTCTCGGCCTCGGGGTCGATCGTGACGACGATCATGGTGATGAACTTGTTCTCGGCGGACCAGCTGTGGATGTGCCGATTCAGCTCCGTGGCGATGTCGCCCAACTCGCGTCCTTCTGCGAAGAGAAGTTGGATGGCGGCATGAAACGCCGAGACGAGCAGCGCAGCCGGCATCGACTTGCCGGCGACGTCCGCGACGACCGTGGTCAACGTACCGTCGCGTTGGAAAAACGCGTGATAGTCGCCGCCGACCTGCTTGGCCGGACGCGAAAGCGCGGCCAGCTCGACGCCTTCGACGACCGGGATCGACTTCGGAAGAATGTCGCTCTGGATCGTGGCGGCGAGATCGAGCTCCCGCTGCATGGCCTGTTTTTCGAGCGCTTCCTTGTGCAGCCGCGCGTTCTCGAGCGCGATGGCGACCTGATTGGCGAAGAGGGAAAGGAGCCGCAGCTCGTTCGCTTCGAACGCGCCGACGTCGCCTTCGCGCGTCTCGCGATCGCCGGCGGCGAGAACACCGATGACGGCGTTGTTTCCTTTGATCGGAACGGCAACGGTGGCGATGCACCCGGGGAAGATGCATTCCGAGGCATCTTCGAACGTGAGCGCCTCGCCGGCGGCGACGACGCGATCAGTGATCTCGTCATCGAGAAAATCGGAGCGGGTGTCGCCGAAGGAGCGGTAGACGCGGAACTTGTCGCCGTCGCGCAGAAACAGTGCGGCGCGGCGCGCGTTGATGAGCGAAATCATCCGAAAGAGGATCTCGTCCGCGAGGGCGTCGATGTTCAGCGTGCCGGCGATGGAGAGACCGATGTCGTACAGCGACTCCAACTCCCACAATCGGTACTTCAGCTGGAAATCGCCTTCGCGCATTTCCTGCGCGAGACGGTGCATGTTCAGGAGCGAGGCGGCGAACGTGCCGGCCGCGTGAAGCATCTGGAGATCTTCGTCCGAGGCGGTGTCGCCCGAGAGGGCCACGACGCCGAAGTGATCGCGGGCGGTGCGCATCGGGATGATGTGGCGCGGTTTCGGATCGAGCTGCGCGGAGTCGAGCGTGTCGCCGTCGAGGATCTCCGGTGCCACGCAAATCCGCGATTTCGCGGCAAGCCTCATCTCCGGGCCGCGCGCATCGCGCAGATAGACGGCGCCGACGTCAAACGGCGTGTGCCTGGTGAAGGCGTCGAGGATCAGCGAGCCATGCGACGGAAGCGCAGCCCGCTCGAGTTGCTGCAGGTCATGCAGAAACTCCGCGAACTGGTGAACGAGAGGGGACATACGAGAGGTGGAAGGATAGCAGTGACGCGCGATGCCCGATACGACCTACAGCCCAAGCTCCTTCATCGCGGCCTCTTCATTGTCGAAGATCATCGCGTAGTTGGCCAGCCCCATGATCTGGAAGGTCTTGTGGATGACGGGCGTGAGGCAGCAGAAGGCGATCTTGCCGCCTTTGTCGATCATCTTCTCGATGATCTCGATGAGGATGCTGATGCCGATGGAGTTGACGATTTTCGTATCGCGAAGGTTCAGCAGAAGAGTGCGCACCCCGTCGTCCATCAACTCGTACGCGCGGACGGCGATCTCTTCGCCGCCTACATTGTTGATGTAGCCCTTGGTGTAGAGCACTGCACCGTTCGCCCTGCGGTCGACCGCGACTTTCAGTTCCTCAGTCATGATTCTTTCTTCTCGTATTTGACCATATGGATGGTGGTTCCGCCGCCCGACGACGTCGAGATGCTTACCTCGTCCATGTGCGCTTCGATGAGTTGCAGTCCGCGGCCGCGTTTGTGAGAAACACCGGGAGCCGGCCTTCGTGACCGAGCCTCGGCAGGATCGAATCCGCGTCCGTGATCGGTGACCCAGACATCGATCCGGCTGCCGTCGCCCTGGGAAGTACCGACGAATCTTAGATAGATGCGGTTGTCCGCGCAACCGGAATGCTCGCGAGCGTTGATGCAGGCCTCGATGATCGCATGAGTCATCTCATCGATCTTCTCGGAGCTCATGCCGAGCTCGCGGGCGAGATTGCCTGCCGCGCGGGCGGCTGCGATCTCGATATCCGCGACCATCGGGAGCGTGAGCTCCATCTGCCGCTCGGCGGTCGTGGTCATTTCAGAAGTGTCCTGAAGGACGCGATCAAAAGCCGAGCAGCAACGCCACCGCGGACTTGATCCACTCGGGGATGCCGCCGAGCTGCTCGATGGCGAGCAGGGCGAAGGTGTTGACCGCCAGCAGCATGGGAAGCGCGTACTGGACGGAAACGGCGGTGGTGGTGCGGGTTTGAGCGATGCTTTTCATGGTGTCCCCCCTCAGTTGTCGGGACCCACCAGGAGCAACGCGACTGCCACGGTTGGCTTTTCAGGTGCACTCTCTCTAAGCCTCTGATGCTGCGAAGTTTACACGAGAAATCGGCGAAATGTGACGAAGTGAGCGAGTGGGGCAAATCGCTACAGCGCGAAGGTTTCAAACGTTTTCGCAATCATAAGCGTAGGAATTCAAATGGTTTGCTAGTGAACGTCCCAAGAATCCACAGTTGGGACTAATTGGGACAGTGACTCGCGCATCCGATAGAGAGTCTTGCGGTCGACGCCGAGGATCTTGGCGGCTTTGGAGATGTTGCCCTTGGTGTGGACGAGGACGCGCGCGACGTAGCGGCGCTCCAGTTCGTTGAGCGATGGGAAGTCGGTCAGCATCTCGACGCCGCCCGCTCCGGACGCCGATTCGGGCAGGGCAAGGTCGCCCGGATCGATGACGGGATCTGTGGTCAGAGCCAACGAGCCTTCGATCAGGTTCTCCAGCTCGCGGACGTTGCCGGGGAAGGGATAGCGCATCAGTTTCTGTAGCGCTTCTTGTGTGATACGGACGTCGCGCAACCCTTCGCGCTTGCCGTATTTGTCGAGGAAGAAGCGCACCAGCTTCGGGATGTCTTCTTTGCGGTCGCGCAGCGGCGGCAGGACGATTTCGACGACTTTGAGCCGGTAGTAGAGGTCCTGCCGGAACTCCGTTCGCTCGATCATCTGCTCGAGGTCGCGATGCGTGGCGGCGAGGATGCGGACGTCGATCGGGATCCGGCGCCGGCCGCCGAGCTTTTCGACTTCGCGCTCCTGCAGCACGCGCAGCAGCTTGGCCTGCAGCGTGAGCGGGATGTCGCCGATCTCGTCGAGGAAAATCGTACCGCCCTTGGCCAGCTCGAATTTGCCGGGACGGGCATCGACGCCGGTGGCGACGCCGCGCTCGATTCCGAAGAGTTCCGACTCGAGCAACGTCTCGGGCAGCGCGGCGCAGTTGATGGCCACGAACGGTCCGTCTTTCCGCGGCGAGTTGCCGTGGATCAGGCGCGCCACCATCTCCTTGCCGGTGCCCGACTCGCCGCGAATGAGCACGCTGGCCTGCGAGTCCGCAACGCGGGCGACGAGATCGATGACGCGCTGCATCTTGGGGGAGTCGCCGATCATGAGCCGGTCGCTGTAGTCGCGCAGCATGCGCTGCTTGAGATTGCGATTCTCGTCCTCGAGCGTTTCGCGCAGCACCGAGAGCTTGTGAAAGTTGCGGGCGTTGTCGATGGCCGCGCCGCCGATGGCCGCGAGCGACGCCAGAAATCGCAGATCGTCCTCGACGAAGCTGCCGCTCTTCGCGCCGCGCTCCTCTTTTCCGCCGACACCGATGATGCCGATGATCGTCTCGCCGGAGATCATCGGCGCGAGCAAAAGGTCGCTGCCGGCGCCGCCGAGGAATTTGGAGACGGTGACGGACATCGGCTCGCGCGAGGCCATCACCTGCTTGATGGGAGGCTCATTCAGAATTGCATTGGCCGGTGTAGGGATCTCGACGCCAAACGTGAAGATCTGCTGGACGTTGAGCTTTTCATCGAGCGAGAAGACGAAGCCGACGGTGGCATCGAGGACGGCGATGGCGCGATGCATCAGCTCTTCGATCAGCTCCCCTTCCGGACGCAGCGTATTCAGCGCGCGGCCGACGTCGTAGAGCGCCTCCAGCTGGAGGAGCTTGCGGCGCAGCTCGAAGGTGGTTTGCGTCGGCACTAATCCTGTCCCATCGCTCTCCTGCATTCGCCGAGGAGAAAGTCGCAGTTCCAGCTCGCATAGAACGCCGGATCCATGGCGTAGATTCTTACGAACAAGGGGGCCGCTTCGTCGAACCGCCCGCGCTTCATCTCCGTCCGCGCCAGAAAGTAAATGGCGCGGATGGTGATCGGATCGACCTCATTCTTTTCCACGATGCCGCGAAATCCTGCCTCGGCCTCCGTGAACGCACGCCGCTGATAGGCGCACAGCGCTTTGGAGTAGTCGTCGGTGCCGCCGCAGGTGGATGGGGGCCTCGCTTCGGCAGTGATCGCGACGGCGAGGAGTAGAAGAGTCCAGCGCATTCGCAGCAGTTTACTCCGCGTCCTCCGCGTCTCCGCGTGAACCGTCTCTCTTTCGAAATACACTCGATCCATGAAACTCGGCATCATCGGCAACGGCCGCGCCGCGTGGGCGTTCGCGAGCACGTGGCGGCGCATCGGCTGGCCGCTCACCGGCATCGCCACGCGCGGAGCGCCGATCGACGAGCTGGCGAAGAGCAGCGATCTGATCCTCGTCGCTGTCAGCGATCGCGCGATCGTTGAAGTCGCGGAGAGCATCCCCGAGACGGACGCCGTCATCTTCCATCCCAGCGGCGCTCTTCCCGCGCTTCGCGGTGGATTCTCGCTCCATCCTCTGAAATCGCTGCCGCCGGCCGACGAACGGTCGGATCTCGAAGGGACGCTGCTCGTTTTCGAAGGGAACCATCGCGACGTAGCCGAACAGATTGCGAAGAAAGCCGGTGCGCGTTTCGCTGAGATTTCGCGTGAAGCGAAGATCCGTTACCACGCCGGCGCCGTATTCGGATCGAACTACATCGCCGCGCTGCTCGACATCGCCGAGGAGCTGATCGGGATCGATGGCGCGCGGGAAGACATCGCCGCGCTGGCGCGATCGGCGATCGACAACTGGGCCGCGCATACCGACGCGCGGCGTTTCACCGGACCGGCATCGCGCGGCGACGACGCCGTCATGCAGCAGCATCAAGAGGCGTTGCGCGATTCGCCGGAACTTGCAGAGATCTACAGACTTCTGGCCGCGCGCATTGTTGCGGCTGCAAAGTAGCGGGTGCTACCATCGACCCCCTTTCGATCGGAGCGCGGGCGGAATGGTTTTCTTCAATTACGCGACGATGCAGATGGCCGCGAAGATCGTTTATTACGGTCCGGGCCTCTGTGGAAAGACGACCAATCTGCACCACATTTACGCCAAGACATCGCCGCAGAGCCGCGGCGAGATGGTCAGCCTGGAGACCGAAACCGACCGCACCCTTTTCTTCGATCTTCTCCCGATCGACGTCGGCGTCATCGGCGGATTCAAGACCCGCCTGCAGCTCTACACGATTCCCGGCCAGGTCTTCTACAACACCACGCGCAAGCTCGTGTTGAAGGGAGTCGATGGCATCGTCTTCGTCGCCGATTCGCAGAAAGCGATGCTCGACGCGAATCTCGAGAGCTTCAAGAATCTGCGCGAAAACCTCGGCGAGATCGGCCTCTCGATCGATGAGATTCCGCTGGTCCTCCAGCTCAACAAACGCGATCTCCCCAACATCGCTCCGGTCGACGACGTAGTCGACGTCATCGATCCCGAGCGTAAGTACGATTTCGTCGAAGCGGTGGCGTCGCGCGGCGATGGCGTCTTCGAGACGTTGAAAGTCATCTCGAAGCTGACGCTGCGGACGCTGCGCCGCCGCATGACGGGCGAGGAGCCGGTGAAAGCGACGCCGCGGCGCCCCGCGCCGGATGCGACCTTCCGCGTCCGCGAGGATACGGCGCCAATTCCGGCGATGCCGGCGGCCACGGCGCCGATCGCGGCATACAACCCGCCACCGGAACCTGAGCCGGTCGAAGAAATTGCGCCCGAGGCGTTCATTCCGCCGGAGCCGGAACCCGCTCCCGCGCTGCCGGAGGTTGGGCCGGTCGGGGGTCGG